>UQVF01000042.1 GCA_900544365.1 uncultured Veillonella sp.
TATATATTTATCTATCAGTGCATATAATAGCTGTGAAATACTATGTAGTTGTTCATTAGAATTTATATGTACCTTGAATACGAGTGTAGTTACCTAATTTGAAGTTTTCCCCACCATATAATGTATCACGTTGGCCAATACCTTTTGCATCGAATGTGTAGAATGCTTCTACCAAGAAATCTCTACGAGGAACATATCCACCACCCAATGTAAAGCTACGGATACCGTCTAAGTAACGATCAGGTACTGCACCAGTGCCATTACCACCGAAGAAGGAACCATGTTGTAAATATTTGTAATCTACAAAGGCATTCCAGCTACCTGGACGTGTAAAGTCTGATTGACCAAGGTCTAAACGAGCCATCCAGAAGTGTGGTGTTCCGCCCATAGTATGACCTTTTACAGTAAAGTCGGCTGTACCACGAACATGATCAAAATTAGTATGACCATTCATGTAACGACCAAAATCAGTACGATTAAATCCATAGTCTAAGGAAAGTAACGCATTATGACCTACTTGATATTGTGCACCGATAGCGAAAATATTAGCTAATCGTTTGCTTGTGTATGTATCATTTGTCAAGTCTGGAACTTCAGATGTTACATCTCCGTAAATTGGCTCTGGATAATAATCATTTGTATATCCAGTAATTCCAGTATGAGTTTCCATCTTAGTTTTTGCATGACCTGCTTGCATGGAATGAGCATTATTATTCAAAGAACGCAAGAACCAAGCTTGTAAACCTAACCGTGGATTAACTTGTGTTTTATATTGTGCAAACAATGCTTTATCAATTGCTGGGATTGTATCACGTTCTAATTTTAAGCCAGTTACTTTAATTGGTTTACCAATTACTTTTTCTAAAGCTGCACGAGGTAATGTATTACCTTGTTCAGAATCTTTAACTGCAGATAACAATTCTTTTAAGTATTCTTTTGCGATGGCTGGTAATGTAGTCTCACCATATTCACTCTTATCGGATTTAAAGTTACCACCTTTTAATTCTTCTACTACATTGTAGTCAAGAATTTTATTACCTTTAGGCCACTCAGATTCGCCTTTTTTGAACACTTTTACTACACGTTTGAATTTGTAATCTTTTACTGGATTAGAGTATTTTTCAGCTTCTGGTTTCCACGAGTAAATCTTCTTATAATATCCATCTTCCATACTAAAAATATCCATGTTTTTCAAGGCAGAGTTGTTATTATCTCTGTCATATACATAGATCTCATTCCAGTTAGTTTTAGCTAATAATTCAGCTGCAGCTAAATAAGCTTCTTCTAACTGTGCTTTATGTACATCAATATAGTCTGGTGTTAAAATCGTCGGATCTGCCAATGGAGATGCCATCTTTTTATTTAACGCTTCTTTTTCTACAACTTTTAATTCATATAATACTTTATTTTTTTCTTCTTTGAATTTTTTTGCATCATCAGAGTCTGTGGCACGAATTTTATCTTCACTATACGTAATATTAGGAGTATAGGTGTTCATATTTACTTCTAATAAAGCTGTATTGTGATTAGCGTCTTCTACTTCATATAAAACTTTCATGGTTTCAGCATCTTTTTCCATTCTGTAACCCATAGATTTACCTTTTAAAAGTTCTGGATACGCTTGGTTTAGAATCTTAGCCATACGTTGGATGATTTCAACTTTTTTTGCATCTTTTTCTGCATCGGTTGCATTCGGCATAGATGCATCTACATCCGCTAATTGTTCTACAAAGTATAGATTTTCATTTTTACCTTTAAATTGTTTGAGGTATGTGTCCATTGGTGATCCTTCTCCAGGTACTTTTTTACCATCAACCTCAGGTACAATACCCCATTTATCGGCTAACATTGCTTTATCATTTTCATAGGCATATAAATGATTTAAGCCGATAAACTCTTCTAATGTTGGGGCTCTAAAATATGTAGAGTACGTACTATGGTTATAGGCAGAATCTGTAATACCAGTGCTTGCTTTAAAGGAACCAATACCAGTACGGAATTGATTACGTTGGTCTGTCCAAACGGCACGGACACCATCAAATGTTTTATTAAACCAGTATCCTGTTGTACCTAAGGATTCAGATAATCGACCCACTGAGAAATCCCATTTTGCACCAGATCGCGTGATATCTAGATTTTCTAAGCGTTGTTTATTAAGACCTTTAGAATTGATCGTTGTAGATGCAGTATCTACAGAATGAGTACCGCTAGCACTAGCAAGAACTTTTACATTTGTATGATCATCAAGTTTTGCATCTACGCCAAAACGAACTCGTTGTTCTAATCCATGTTCTTTTTGATCTTTTAGGTTATATTCAGCATTGCCCACATAAGATGTACTTGTGTATAAAGATTGTGGACGTTCGGATCCACCATGTGCCATTAAGCGTGCACGGTAATCACCGATAAATTCAGTTCCTTTTTCTTTTTTACCATCAAATGGTCTTTCTAAGAATTGATGGCTATGTCCCATATCATCTCCATTTACAGTAGCTAACGCTTTATCTACTTGGGCTTTTGAAATAGGAATTGTACCATTTACACCATTTGTTGCTGCAGGATTTTGCATTTTCGCATCTTGTGCTTTACTATCTCCACCTGCACCGAATTTAAGGTTCACACCAAAGCGGTATACACGAGATTGAGTTGCTCTGTCATCATCACGATGATCAAAGATATTGTTAACACCGAAGTATACTAAGGAATCGCTGCCAAATTTACGTTGTACCATAGCATTCCATGTACCGAATGATTTTTCTTCGTACTCATTAGATACATTGTAGATAGCGCTATCAGAGTCAATGCCACTAATCCAGTAATTAGATCTATTTTTTTGCGTATTACTATCTAGCATTTTATGATAATAGTCTGCCCATAGTTGTGCATTCCATTTTTTATTTTCATAGGTAATGCCAAAATCAATTTTATTGGTTGGACGATCTAATAAATGCGCTGGCATTGTTGGATCAGATTGATTTAACGCTTGCAAACGAGTCCAACCTAATCGTGTACTCCAGTTAGATCCAAATTTATGTTTCCATTCTAATTGAAGACCAGTAATTTTTGCTTTACCTATATTTTTAAAGCTATAAATTAAATCTGGAGCTTGCATCCATTTATCTTGTTTAGATAATTGTGGTGCCCAATCTTGTAATTCCCCTGTAAAGTATACTGACATATAGTTACTAATACGGTTTTGGAATACCCCTAAACGCGCATAATCATTTTTGCCTTCACCTTCAAAACTAATGTCGATATTTTTAGATGTTTCAGGTTTTAAGTTTGGATTACCTGCCCAATACCAACCCATTTTAGCAACGCCTTGCGCTACTGGATTGGAGCCAAACATTTGCCAGTTATACCATAATTCACCCATACCTGGTTCAGAATAACCTGTGCCAATATTGGCTTTTAATCGACGATGAGCATTCGAGTTTACATTATAGGTAGCACCTAAATTCCAAGATACATGAGATCCGAATAAACTACTCTTATCAATACGCACTGTTGGTTGAACTAACAAATCTTTATTGACTTGCCATGCATCAGATAAGTAGTAATTCTTTTTATCAACACTACCTTCACCTTCTGTGATACGTTGTTCACGTTCACGATATTTTTCTAAGAATTTAACTCCTTTATATTTTGGAGCTTTTGCACGTTCTGCAGGATCTAAGGATTCTCCTTGAGTGAAATATTTTACATATACAGAGGATGCCCCTTGAAGATTATTTTCAGCTTTTAATGCTTTGTTAAATTCGACAATTTTTTTCCAGTATTCATCGGTAACACCATAGTCTGAAAATCCATTCCAATATTCACTAGGCTCGCCAGCTTTTTCCAAATTATGTTCTCTGAAATATTCGTATGTAATTGGCGGAATATCGCTTTCTTTCTCAGCTCCATAATACTCATAATCTTTATCCCAAATAGGTAAACCTTCTTTACTTGGTTTAAATTTGTAATCATGAATATGGGAATAAATACGTAAGCTATTATCACCAGGTCTACGTTGTAAACGGTCAACACCTGCTACTAATAAGTTTTTGTCATAATCCCATGGATCGATATAACGAGTTTTTACATTAGGTGAACTTTTTAGTCGACTACCAGATCCAGTTTCATGAGTATGGGCAATTCCCCAGCTCAATGTGTGTTTATCCCCAATAGCGGAGTTAGCATTGAAGCGGATATCTGTTTGACGATGGTCTACATCATCAATATAACGCAGTTCGTTTTTACCTTCGTATTGAGAACGTCCTGAATAGTTAATCAATGAAACATCATTTTCATTGATACGTGAGTGATTTAATTCTAATTTCCAATCACTGGCACCACCTCGACCATTCCAAATCATATTTAATGTATTACGGTTACTATCACGTTTAAAATGACGTTGAGGTTCCATAGGAGATGTACTGTGTTTTACATCTCGTTGTAAATCTTCAGTGTATCGATTTAAACGTAATTGAATATTATGCTCTTTATTAATATCGTAAATAGCATTTAAACCTACATCAGATGTATCACCATAGAAACGAAGAGCATTTGGTTTAAAATCACCTTCAAGTTTATCACCAGTATCTCTTCTAGCTTGGCTTGCCAGCACTGGTAACATATCACGTTTACTACCAGAGATGGCTACACGAACTTTACCCATTTGCCCAGAATCAGCACGCAAGAAGAAATTAGTATTACCATATCCAGTTTCTCCACCTTTTGCACGAGATCCTTCACCATTGATTTGGATTGTTGGCTTCTTAGCCGCTTTTTTAGTGATGATATTGACTACACCACCAATGGCATCAGCGCCATATTTCGCACTGGCAGAGCCTTGAACAATTTCAATA
This sequence comes from uncultured Veillonella sp., assembly GCA_900544365.1. Taxonomy (GTDB): domain Bacteria; phylum Bacillota; class Negativicutes; order Veillonellales; family Veillonellaceae; genus F0422. The sequence continues at coordinate 4,851 of UQVF01000042.1, forward strand.
CGTTCTACATTTTCTGTACCAAGGCGCATTACTTCATCTGCTGCGCCACTAAACTTAGCCAAATCACCCAATACAGCTTGACCATCGACTAAGATCAAAGTATGGCGGGCTTCTGCACCACGAATGGATACACCTACACGTCCCATGGAATCCACAGTTTTTGATACGCCGCTTTCAGTGAAAATGATATCTTCTACTGATTTAGCTTGTTTTTGTTCAATATCCTTTTTAGTAATAATACTCACTTGTTGCGAGTTATATTTAGCTTCTTCATGAGCTCTATCAGCGGTAACATAGACAGAACCCTCAGCTTGTACTGAGTTTGAATACATCAAACCTGGTAGTGCTATCCATGTGGCAATCGCACAAGATAACATGAAGTATTTCTGTTGCTTTCTACGAGATGTCGTCATTGCAATCTACTCCTAAACACTAATAAAATAATCACAAATAATAACACAAATGACAAAAAATATCATTTTCTATTGATTCTAAACTAATTTATCTACTAAATCTACTCCGAATAGTTTTTAATTAGCCCATTTAGTTATATTTTTTTGCAAATATTTCTCATTATAGTCCTGTGTAAAAACTATAAATATTATTTATTTTATAAAGACTACTGCTATATATCCTCTCATAAAGAATGCCTAATGAGCACTAGAAACGCACTCATTAGGCATTAAAACTAAACTACTACATTACAACTTAATATAAAAATCAGATTAAATTAGAATTTATAAGTACCTTGAATTCTTGTATAGTTACCTAATTTAAAGTTTTCTCCACCATACAATGTATCACGTTGACCGAGGGCTTTCGCATCGAATGTATAGAAAGCTTCTAATAATAAGTCTTTACGTGGAACATAGCCACCTCCAACAGTAAAGCTACTAATACCATCTAAGTAACGATCTGGCACAGAACTACTTCCATTACCACCAAAGAAGGAGCCATGATCAAATCGTTTGTAATCGATAAAACCATTCCAACTTCCTGCACGTTTATAATCAGATTGACCAATATCAAAACGTACTACCCAGAAGCTTGGGTTTCCGCCCATAGCACGGCCAGTTGGTGTAAAGTTGATACTACCTGGAACATAGTTATACACAGTGCGTCCATTCATAAAACGACCAAAGTCTGTTCTGTTTTGACCATAGTCAAAGGATACTGATGCATTACCCGTACTATATTTTGCCCCAATACCAACTACATTAGCCGCACCTTTAAAAGTTGTACTTGATGTACCTAATCCACTCGCAAATTGTACTGTGTTTGTATCATTACCCATGGAACGCAAGTACCAGGCAGTAAGCCCTAATTTCTGACCTACCATATGACGTAATTGTACATAGCCAGCTCGTTTAATCGGAGGAATGACATCACGTTGTAGTACAATACCCTCTGCTGGAATAATAGCTCCGGTATATGGAATAAATGCTTCTCTTGGCAATTTACTATGACCATCTGTAGCTTCTAAGGCATTGACTATTTCATTAAAGTATCTCGCTACAAGATATGGATAGTGTTCAGAATGATACGTTTTAGAAATTTCAGATTCCCCAGGAGTACCTAGATTTAAATAGTTCATTTCATATAAAGAATCACCAGCTTTTGCCAAAGCTTCATCTTTAAACGTAACTTCTTTCACTGTACCACGTTCACCTACTGAAAGTTTCGCCACTTGCATAGCCCGTTCTTTATAAGCTTTAATGATTTCTTCTTTATTGGATTCGAACCATTTTTTAAGGTATTCTTTTCTATCCTTACCAATAACAGATGGATCAGAAATTTTTAGTTTAAATAGAGGATTATCTAAGTTGGCACCGCTTGGGTTAGCCTTAGGTTTTGTATAAAATTTATCAGAATCTACTGGATCTTCGTAATCTGTATCTTCATCCTCATCATGACTAATTACTGTGCCTGTATATCTAAACTCAATATCTGGTAACTTAATCGGAACTGTAATTTCTTCTTCTACTTTTTTAGCTACATTATATTTTTTGAAAGCTTTATCGTGACCATAGGCTTTAAGCACAATTTCTTGCATACGAGATACTACATCATATTGAGCATCGATATTAGCATCTAATTTAGTAGTAACTTCTTCAAGTTCTTTTGTTTTTGCATCAATATCTTTTTTGTATTGCGCTTTCTTTTCTGGTGTATCAGCAATGTATTCATTGTCCATATCGTCTTTCAAGGTAGCAAGATCACTAGTAAATGTTTCTTTTTTCTCGCTTAAGGATTTATAATCCCCTTGTAAGGCTTTTAATTGTTGATAGAAATTAATTGTATTTGGTGCATCTTTTACGACTTTTTCAACTTTTGCACCACCTACCAATTTTTTCTCTTCATCAGAAAGACCTGTGTAATCAAAGGTGGTTCCTACGAATTCATCCACAGTTGGAGGTCGTTTGAATTTAGTGAAAATTGCATGAGTGTATGCAGAATCTTCAATGCCTGTACTATGACGGAAATCACCATAACCAATACGGACTTGATCTTTATCACTGGTCCAAACACTGCGTAATCCATCAAACTCTTTATTAAACCAGTATCCTGTCATACCAAATTTCTCAGTCAATCGACCTACACTAAAGTCCCATTTAGCATGATGGTTTGTGACATCTATTGTTTCTAAACGGCCATGAGAAAGTCCTTTAGATCCTGTTGTCACATGGGATGCATCCACACCCTCTTGACCTTGTGCAGTAGCAACTACTTTTAGATTCGTATGATCTCCCACACGAGCATCGACACCTAAACGCAAACGACTATGGAATCCATGTTCATTTTTATCTTGTAAGTTTTTCAATGCTCCATCGCTAATTGAGCTAACTGCCGTCACACGGTTTGCTGGTCTATCACTGCCTAAATGACTGTCACCACCAAAGCGGATATCACCCACTACAGTAGTACCTTTTTCTCGATGTTGATCAAATTGAGACTCCAATACCGATGACATTAGAGATTCTTTAACTTTCGATACAGAATGCTCCGTCATTGGAGTTGTACCATTCACTGCTACAGCCTTAGCATCGGTATGTTTGGAACTACTAGACCCATCAGAACCAAATTTTAAGTTCATACCGAATCGGAACTGACGTCCTTGTAAGGCACGGTCGTCATCACGATGATTAAATAGATTGTTCATACCAAAGTACACAAGGGAATCCTTATCGATTTTTTTCTGTACAATCATATTCCAAATGCCATAGGTTTTCTTCTTGTACATATCAGCTGTTTTTTTCGTATTGAACTCGTACGTGATAATAGACTTATCATTATTGTCTGGATTTACTTGTGATGTAATATAGTTACCACCACCAGCAACGGAGTTACTATCTAACATACCATAGTAGTAATCCGTCCAAATGTTACCACTCCAGCCACTGACCTTATCTTCTAATTCCAATCCTAAATCAAGCTTATGCATTGGTTTATCCAACAGGCGTTTCGGCATATCTGGATTCGTTTTATTTACAGCATCCAAATACGTATAGCCCACTTTTAGTTTTGCATGGTCATTAAGGCGTTGTTTTACTTCTAGTTCAACACCATTGACACGAGCTTTCCCTATGTTACGGAATGTATATAGCATATCTGGTGCATGAGCATATTTTGTAGCACCAAAATAGGTACTTTCATCAAGATATGGATAGAAGTCCATCAAATGTCCTGTATTGGCAATGGTCATATAGTTACGAATTTGATTGCGGAATGCGGTCAATTTCATATAGGTATTTTTATTTTCTCCCTCAAAGGAGATATCTATATTCTTAGACGTTTCTGGTTTCAAATTCGGATTACCAATCCAGTACCAACCTAAGCGAGCGCGTCCACCAGACAATGGTGCCACATTCGTCACAGTAGGACCAAACATTTCCCAGTTATAGTATAATTCGCCCATACCTGGCTCTGTATAACTAGTACCAACATTGGCTTTCAAACGACGATGTGCATTACCACCTACATTGTGAGTAACCCCCATATTGAAAGTCATATGAGACCCAAATAAATCACTATGATCTAAACGTACAATTGGTTGTAACAGAGTATCCTTGTTGATTTGCCAAGTGTCTTGTAAGAAGAAGTGTTGCTTCCGTAATCTTGCGCTACCCATCGTCTGTTGGTTAATGCGTTTATTGTATTCATCTTTGAAATGACCGCCATTAAATTGAGGTCGTACAATTTTGAAAGATGGATCTTCCATGTAATAAAATAAGGCTAAATAATCTTTATTGATAACAGGAGGTTTTACACCATCAATGGTTTCAGTTCCTTGATGACCAGGACCATATTTAGCAATCAGCTCTTGATTGTACGGAATTTCATTTAATTTATCGTTGAATACCTTGAATCGTTTCAATGCTTCCGGATTACGAGACTCCATATTGTTTGGCGTATACCCAGAGTTATAGACTAAACCATGGAATGCCGCTGGATCTAATCCTGCTTCTGGATCTAGATAGTTTTTAAAGTCTTCGTAGGTGAACTCTGGTACACTTGTTTTATCTGTACCATCATAACCATACCACTCTTTTTCTTTATCCCAGCGTAAAACACCTTCTCCATTTTCTTTAAAAGAATGGCGATAAATTGTGCTCTCTGGTTTACCGTGTTTAACAGCTAAACTCTTATCATAATCCCACGGATCGATATTGCGTACCCATGTATGAGGGGCACTTTTTAATCGACTACCTTCACCACTTTCAGTTGTATACCCAAAACCATAAGAAAGTAAGTGATTATCATTTGCCTGTGTGTCTCCAGTGATATTAAAGCTCCACTGCTTATGGTCCACATTGTCCACATAGTTCAATGTGTTTTTACCTTCATAATTACTGCGACCATACTCACTTGTTAAGGTTACATCATCTTCTTTCGTACGAGTATAGTTTAATTCAACCTTCCAATTGCTTTTTTCATCTTGTCCTGCATAGGAAAGGTTACTTTTATTTCTATCTAAATCACGTTTGTAATGAACTTGTGGTTCATCTTCAGAATTAGTGCGTTTTACGAAGCGTTCTAAATCTTCGTTATACCGGTCTGTAGTGAATGTAAAAGAATTATTCTGATTCACATCATAAATTGCAGACAACCCTAAATTTGAGTTTGTACCGTAATAGCGTAGGGAGTTTTTAGGAAACTGTTCATTTACTGCAGCGTTTCCAAATGGAACTTCTTTTCTTTCTCGCGCTGCATATACGGGAACAATATCACGTTTACTACCGTGAATATTAACACGTAATTTACCTTGTTGACCTGAGTCAGCACGCATAAAGAAGTTACTGTATGGGAACAAACCTTGGTCACCGCGAGAACGGATGCTTTCACCATTAATGCGTATATTAGCATTTTTATTTGGTTTATTCGTGATGACATTGATTACACCACCAATGGCATCAGATCCATATTTTGCACTCGCTGCCCCTTGGATAATTTCTATACGTTCTACATTTTCTGTACCTAGTCGTTGTAATTCATCACCTTGACCTTGGTATTTTGCAAATTCACCCATCACTGGCTGCCCATCTACAAGAATTAATGTATGACGAGGTTCAGCACCACGAATCGATACACCGACACGACCCATGCTGTCCACTGTACGACTCACACCAGCTTGTGTAAATACAATATCTTCCACAGATTTAGCCTGTTTTTGTTCAATATCTTTTTTAGTAATGATTTGCACTTGTTGAGAGTTATATTTTGCTTCTTCTTGTGCACGGTCTGCTGTAACAAACACAGATCCTTCTGCCTGTACAGGTGCTAATCCACCAAGTAGATACCAAGAACAAGCCATCCAACTCATGACTGCACCAGTAAGTAAACGTTTCTGATACGGCTTAGAATAATGCATAGCATTCCACCATCTTCCTATAAATATAAATAAATTTGATAATATAAATCATTTGTATTATAGACCTAATCAAATATCACATCTACTCCATATGGATTTCAAATGCTCCATTTGATTCACGAATTGTAAAATTATATTTATATTTTAGACGATGAGTTCATAATAATATACTTTAATCATATCTAACTTTCATGATTATATGTTTATATTTCATTGACACTTATCACAGCTAGGAATATAATAATAAATGAGTATGAATAGGGAAATAAAGATTCATGCTTTTGGGTATATTCTAGTTTTAGGTAAGGAGAATTATTATGAAATTCTTTTCTAAAAGCGCTATGATTGCGGCATTAGCAGTAACTGCAGCTTTCGGCGTTTCTCAATCTACTGATGCGGCGTACATGTTAAACTCTGAAGTAAAAGATGCAACTCCAGCATTACAAGAAGCTGCTTCCATTGGTGTTCGCACATATGAAAATCCAATGATGAAAAACGCAATGAATAAAGATGCTATCGTAGTTATGTCCTTTGGCACTACTTTCAAAGATACTCGTGCAAAAACAATTGATGCTACTATCAATGAAATCAAAGCACAACATCCAAATGTTAAAGTTGTAACTGCTTTTACATCCCATATTATTATTGATCGCATTAAAGCCCATGAAGGTATTACATACCCTACTCCAGAAGAAGCATTAGACCAATTAAAAGCTGATGGATACACTCGTGTTGCTTTAACAACATTAAATATGATTCCAGGCATGGAATATAACTATGCTGGTGCTGTATTCAACCATCATAAACAAGATTTCAAAAAAATGACATTAGGTTTACCTTTAATGTACTGGATGGGCCAAGAAGAACAACGCGATGATATTGAACAAGCATTAAAAGCATACTCTTCCCAATTCCCTATGATCCAAACAAAAGATTCTGCTGTATTGATCATGGCTCATGGTACTCCAGATCCATCTAATGCGTACTATGCAGTAATCCAAGATCGTATCGATTCCATGGGATTCCAAAATACATACCTTTACACAGTTGAAGGATGGCCAAACCTTGAAACAGTAATCCCTCAATTGAAAGAAAAAGGTATCAAACACGTTACATTAATGCCATTAATGATGGTGGCTGGTGACCATGCAAACAACGACATGGCTGGTGACGAACCTGATTCACACAAAAGCATCCTTATGAAAGAAGGCTTTACTGTAGATACTTACATCCATGGCGCTGGTGAAAATCAACAAATCCGTGATATCTTTGCAGAACGTGCTTCCGAAGCATATGATGCATTAGTAAAATAATTGCATTGTGTTTACAATACTATAGTATTTAACAATAGGGGATACGATTCGTATCCCCTTATTTGAAAGAAATAAACAATGAAAACATATTTAAAAATTTGTAGTGCTGTTCTACTCTCCACTTCTTTGTTACTAGGTGGATGCGCAAAAACAGGTCCTACTACAACAGAAACAACTCGCACAGTCTCTTATCAAGATCAGTCCTATACAATACCTGCTAACCCATCTAAAGTTGTAGCATTATCTAATTCCATCTCTAAAATGATCTATGCTGTAGGTGGCAAAGCCATCGCTCGTGTTGAAAGTAATGAAAAATTACCTAGTGAAATTGAATCATTACCAAGCATAGGCCATACAGCCAATCCTAATATGGAACAATTAGTAGGATTACATCCTGATTTAGTATTAGGCTTACCTAGCCAACATGAAAAATTCAAAGGGCAACTAGATAGCAATAACATTCCATCTATTTTGATTAACTACGATGGTATCAATGATAATATTCCATTGCTAACATTATTGGGCAATATTTTCCATACAGAAGATAAGGCCAAATCTATCATCGAAGATTACAATAAAAAAATCGATACTGTGAAAGCCTCGATTCCAAAAGACAAACCTGTCAAAGTTGCTGTATTACGAGCTACTGGTAAATCGGTAACAGCAGAGACTCCTCTAGCAATCACGGCATCTATGATTCATGAATTAGGCATTACCAATGTAGTAGAACAACATTTAAAAGATAATGTGACTTCTAAAACAGTGCCTTATTCCTTAGAAACATTAACAGTAGATAACCCGGACATAATCCTTGTTGTTACCATGGGTAAAAAGGATGAAATCAATGCAACTTTTGCCAAAGAAATGACTAGCAACCCAGCTTGGAATCAATTACAAGCTGTGAAACATGACAAAGTTATTTTCTTACCATCCCAATGGTTTTTATTGAATCCAGGACTAGAAACACCAGAAGCTATGGCTGAATTAGTTAAGATCATTTATGGTGTGAAAGTACAATTATAAATGATAAAATGCATGCTAACGTATATAGCAACCTATATACTGTATAGCATGCATTTTAATTTGCAACTCTATCTTCTCAACAGTTATTTCCTCATACAGTACCAATCCAACCATATCCTTGCACTGCCATATCTACAAAGTGATTCATGAGCAATGTTCCAAAGAACGAATCGACCCTAGAAGCAAATCTCTAATGCCTACCTCACAATATACATCTCTACTTCTTTAACTTATCTCCTAATCTTTTTATTCCTGTATTATTTAATTTTTCAAGTGATAACATTTGATTTCTTGCAAGCTTTCTTAGTTCTATCATTCTTTCTTTTTGTTCTAAACCTTTCTCAATGAGAATTGCATTGTAGCTTTCCATATTGGCTAAAACTAATAATTCATTTAAACTTGCATAATCTCTCATATTACCTTTTAAGTTTTTATTTTCATCTCGCCACTGTTTAGCCGTTTTATCAAATAAGGAAACATTTAACATATCTGCTTCACTTGCATATTTAAAACCTAACTGACTGTCCGTTAAATCATTTAGTAAATATGTTTGAATAGCATCAGTATGAATTTTATAGTTTATTTTTGATATTTCACGATGTAAATTCCAAGTGAGTGATAATTTTGAAGTTTCATCTTCTTTTAGTCTTTGGTAATCTTTAATGATATAAAGTTCAAATTCAGCTGAGATCCAAGAAGCGAATTTAAAAGCAATATCTTTATGTGCGAACGTACCACCACCTCTACCAACTTTTACAAATAAGCCTTTGGCATTTGTAGTCGTTGCCCATTTCTGTGGAGATAATGTAAAGGCATTACTACCTGCTTCTTTTAAAAACCCCTCGAATTCGAGGGGGTTAAATTCTGGATTATTTAACTTCTCCCAAATTCCTAAATATTCGATGGTATTAAAATTTCTCATCCAATTTGCAACAACAACATTAGGTTCTTCCTTGTTTTTATATCTTGCGATATCTGTAAGACTAATATAATCATTTTTAAAATCTTCTGTGTAAATTTGTATTTCAAATCCTTTTACTTCAATCATTTCTTTTTTAATCTTTGACAAAACTTATTTCTCCTTTCTAGTTCCATGTGGTGTTTTCAATCATCTAAGTATTAGATAACTCTAAACAACACATAGATTATTTATTTTAAGAGTTTTAATTTATAACGTTATTGTATCATACAATTATTGATTTATATACTAACACCATCAGTACATATCCCAACTCAAAAAAATCGGCATAGCCCATGGTTATGACTATGCCAATATAAAGGAGTTATAGATCTCTTGTTAAGTTTTGCTCAAGTACTACAATAGCCCCTGTATGCGTATATAAGGAAACTCCCCTACTTCTACATCGGTTCTAACAGCAAATACTTTCTCTAGTAATTCTTCTGTCATCACATCTTTTGGTGAGCCATCGGCTAAGATCTGTCCTTGATAAAGCACACCGACCCGATGAGAATATTGTGCGGCCTGGTTCAATTCATGAAGAACCATGACAACTGTTAACCCTTCACGGCGATTTAAGTCCTGTAATAACTCCATAATCTCCAATTGGTGGTTAATATCTAAATACGTGGTAGGCTCATCCAAGATTAACACTTTTGGTTCTTGAGCTAATGCCATGGCAATCCATACACGTTGCCGTTCTCCACCAGACAAGGAAGATACTAGTTGATTCCGCAAATGACTCACTTGCGTGGCCTCTAAGGCAGCATCTACTACTTCTTTATCATGAGCTCCTTGTTGCTTCCACCAGGATTGGTAAGGGAATCGACCACAGTTGACGAGTTCTTCTACTAACATATCTTTTGGGATAGATGGTACTTGTGGTAAGAATGCCATATATCTAGCTAATTCTTTATTAGAATACTCCGTTGCCGTTTTCCCAGCAATTTGGATGGTTCCCGCACTTTTAATAGCACTAGTAATGGCATGTAATAAGGTACTTTTACCACAACCATTAGGACCGATTAAGGTAGCAATTTCACCTTCGTACACAGTCCAATCGATGCCTTTTAAGACTTCTTTTTCACCGAAGGAGACACAACAATCTTTCACAGAAATTACTGGTTTCATTAGTCATCCCTCCTCAATAAGTATAAAAAGAATGGAGCCCCAAAGAAGGCCATAATAATACCTACTGGAATTTCAATAGGACTAAACAATGTGCGTCCCACTGTATCACTGATGACTAGTACAAAAGCCCCTAAGAAGGCAGACCCTGGTAAGAGGAATCGATAATCTGTGCCCAACATCATGCGAGCGATATGAGGAACGATAAGCCCTACGAAACCAATCAAGCCCGCTACTGATACGGCACTGGCTGCTAGCAATGCTGCCACGGCGGTCATCATAAACCGTGTTTTTTCAACGGCTAAGCCTAAGCTACGAGCTGTTTCATCACCTAAGCTGAGTATGGTCAATCGTTTTGCCCCTAAGAATGCAAATACTAAGCCCCCTATGGTATAAGGAATTAACACATACACTTGTGGCCAACTACGAGCAGCAAGACCACCCACCATCCATAATAATGCCCCTTGCACTCGATCTCCATAGAATACGAGAAGAGCGGATATCATAGATCCTAAGAATGCTGCTACCGCCACACCTGCCAAGATAATACGGCTAGGACGTATACCCTGTTTCCAGGCTAGGGCATACACCAGAATAGCCGCCGTCAAGGCGCCAATGAAGGCGATGAAAGGCACGGCATATTCTAGGTAGGGAAATAAAATCAATACTATAACACCAGCTAATCCTGCACCTGAAGAAACCCCTACGATTTGCGGATCTGCTAATGGATTTTTCATAACTGCTTGTAAGATAGCACCTGCTACGGCTAAATTTGAGCCTACTAGGGCCGCTACTATATTCCTCGGAAAGCGAATGTTCCATATGACTAGTGAGTTCGTATCAGATAAAGTGGGAGACCACAATGTATACCAAATTTGAGCCAATGTAGTCTGGGCGGACCCAAATACTAATGATAAGATTAGGGCAGCAATTGCTGCTGCCCCAAACACTAGAACGAGAAACATACGCCATACATTGCGTGTTTGACTCGTTCTATTCATTATTTCTTTTCTTTTCCTTCTACAAATAACATGTCGTTACGTTTTACATCTGTGTAGAACAATGCATTAACAACGGATGCAGCAATGGAGCTACCGCCTTTGTTACCTTGAATTGTAATATAAGGAACTGGAGATACTTCTGCTAAATAATCTTTAGATTCTGCAGCACCTACGAAGCCTACTGGAATACCAATGATTAAAGCAGGACGAACACCTTCTTCTAAAGCTAGGCGCAATACTTCATATAAAGCAGTTGGTGCATTACCAATGGCCACGATTTGACCTTCTAATTGTTTACCAAATGTACGCATAGCCGCAATAGAACGTGTTACGCCTAATTCTTTTGCCATTTCTGCTACTTTTTCATCACGAATTAAGCAATGTGCTTCACTGTTGTGAAGTTTCAATGCTGGCTTAGAAATACCCGTGCGAACCATTTCCACGTCAGTGTACACATGAGCGCCATTGTTCACAGCTGCAATACCTGCTGCTACAGCACCTTCGCTAGTACGGAATAATTTCGCATATTCTACGTCACCAGATGCATGAATCGTACGAGATACTACACGAATTTCGTCGTCAGTAAATCCCATATTTTTCACATAAGGATAGATAATTTCCATACTTTTATCTTCAATTGCTTTTGGGTTTTTAATGTAATCCATCGTAATCCTCCCATAGAGTTTTAAATTCTTCTACTGTTGAAATTGTCACAGCCCCTTTCGCCGGAGTTGGGCGATCGATGACGATGACATGTACATCTAAATCGATAGCAGCTTGTAATTTTGTATCTGAACCTCCTACAAGACCAGAGTTTTTCATCACAACTACTTCTGCTTTAGTATCTTGGAACATCACCTTATTCATTTCATAAGAGAATGGTCCCTGCATAGCAATGGTATGCTTAGGAGATACACCTAAGTCTTCCATCATTTGTAGTACTTCCGCCGTTGGCAATACACGAGTCCATACTTCTTTATCTTGTAAAGCTTCAGATTGGGCGAAGACATGCATAGTTTTACTACCTGTTGTAAGATATACCACCTTACCTAGTTCACCTGCTAAAGTAGCTGCCTCTTCTTCATTGCTCACATGATGTAATTTATCATATTCAGGCAATGGCACTTCCTTCCGTTCAAATCGAATGAACGGAATCTCCATATCGGCTGGGGGCCCCCGCGCCGGCGCTGGTACAACCGCCCAGGCACATT
>UQVF01000043.1 GCA_900544365.1 uncultured Veillonella sp.
CTGTAACACCAAAAGAGGGTAAAGAACCTGTTACATTTGGTAATAGCTTGACAAATCCTAACGTGGTGAACACAACAGATGCTCCAAATAATGCGGTAGCAGCACCAACACAATTAGGTAATGTAGCAAACGGTGCGAAAACATTTGCTCCAGTAGCAGCTGATGGTACAGAAGCAACAGATGCTAAACCAGCAGTGAAATTAGCTAACAATGGTAAATGGTATCCAGCAGATCAAGTAGAACCAAATGGTAAACCAAAAGAAAATGCAACACCAGTAGCTAACCCATTGGCACCTAAAAATGCAGATGGCGATGTTCTTGAAAAAGGCAACGACGGCAAATGGTATAAAGCAGCTGACTTAACAAATGGTAAACCGGCTGACAATGCGGCAGAACAAACACCTGTGGCACGTCCAGCTAATGCTGAAAAATCTGGTTTAATCGACTTCACAAACTCTAACCCTAATAATGCAGCGACAGTAGGCGATTTACAAAACATGGGATGGGTAGTATCTGCACAAGGTAATAACTACTCTGATCAAGTACGTAACGCAAATGAAGTGAAATTCGTAGGGGAAGGTACGGCGACTGTTACTGGTAAAACAGATGAGAACGGTGTACGTACAATTACTGTAAAAGTAGATGACCAAGTATCTACAAACAATGCGGTAACGCCAGTAGTTTACACAGATAAAGATGGTAACACTGTATATCCAATTAAGGATGATAAAGGTAATGTTACATACCATACAACTCCAGATGGAAAAGGCAAAGACGATAAAGTCGTTCCAAATGGTGATGTGAATACATCTATCAATGCTCCTAAAGATGAAAAGGGAAATAACCGTCCAGCATCCTTGGGCAATGTGAAAAACAACATTCCAAATGTAAACGATGGAACACAAGAAATTACAAACCCAGATGGCACTGTAATTGCAAAAACTCCAGATCAAGCGAATATTAACAAAGCTCCATTGACAGCAGCAGACGCGGCTAAATTGTCTAACCCTAAAACAGCAGACGGTGCGACAAATCCTAACTACATTGGCAACAATGCAGCTACAGTATCTGACGTATTGAATGCAGGTTGGAATTTACAAAACAATGGTGCAGCGAAAGACTTCGTGAAACCATTTGATACTGTAAACTTCGTGAACGGTACAAACACAACAGCTGTGGTAACAATAGCTGCAGATGGAACAACAAGCGATGTAACATACAATGTAACAGGCTTGCCAATTACATACACAACAGCAGATGGAAAACCAGTATCTAAAGTAGGTGACAAGTTCTACACAGTTAACGAACAAGGTCAACCTATCACTGCCGATGGTAAACCAGCTGTAACAACAAATGCAGAAGGCAAACCGGTAACAAAAGATGGCACTGTGATTGAACCAATCAATACAACAGAAAATCCATTACAATCTAACTTGGTAAATCCAAATGTAACAAACAACCAAACTACAACACCAACACAATTGGGCAATGTAGCAAACGGTGCAAATACATTTGCTCCAGTAGATAACAAAGTATTAGCTAATGACGGCAAATGGTACAATGCAACAGATGTAGCACCTAATGGAAAACCAAAAGATGGTGTAACTCCAGCAGACAAACCAAAGAATGTTGGCAAAGAAGGACTTATTGATTTTGAAAACTCTAAGCCAAACAATGCCGCTACTGTAGGCGACTTACAAAACTTAGGTTTCGTAGTATCCGCTAAAGATAACGGTTACACAGACCAAGTACGTAATGCGAATAAAGTAGAGTTTAAAGGTACAAATGGTGTGGAAGTAACGGGTAAAACATTAGAAGATGGTACTCGTGAAATCACTGTAGGTTTAAAAGCCGGTAAAGTTACGAATGATGTAATTGTTACTAAAGAAGATGGTACTGAAACTCATGCTGTTCGTGGTGAAGATGGTAAAGTTTACCAAAAAGATCCTGTAACAGGCAAAGCGACTACTACAGAAATTCCAGTAGGACCTAAAGATACTGTTAAAAATGATGGAGATTCCTTCGTAAATGGTAATGCAGTAGCTACAGCGATTGAAAAATCTGGTTGGAACGTAGGTATTGGTTCCACTGATAAAGCTTTCAGTACAGAGGCAAAAGCATTTGAAAAAGTTAACCCTAATGATAATGTGAAATATGTAAATGGTGCTAATACAACGGTATCTATGGCAGTGGATGCAGCAGAAGATAAAGGTGGCACTACTGTTACCACAACATATGTGAAAGTAGATGTAAACCGTGACCTTAACATCGACAGTGTAACAACTGGTGGTCCAGCGAAAGATAAAGATGGTAACCCATTGAAATTAGTAGATGGAAAATACTATCCAGAAAATGCATTGGTACAAAATGGAAAAGCATACCCAGCAGGTACTACTTTCATCGATGGTAAACCATATCCTGCAGGAGCTGTAAAAGATCCTAAGACAAATACTGTTGTAAAAGATGGTCAACCAGCTACAGAAGTAGAACCATTAGCAGCAACGCCAAAAGAGCAATTAGCAAATGGTAAAGATGGTGCTATGACTGTGAAAGATGCGCAAGGTAAAGATGGCGTATCTGCGACAGCAAAAGATGGCAAAGGTACATTGACATTGAATAATGCTGGTACTGATAAAGCTGGTAAAGATGCTTCTAAAGTAGATATTTCTACAGGAAAAGCTCCAGCTGATTTGAATGACACACCGAAAGATGCAGTTCGTGCAAACGACGGTAAATGGTATGCTCCAGCAGATGTAACAGTAAAAACTGAAAATGGTAAAACTGTTGTTACACCAGTAGCGGGTAAATCCCCAATTGCAGATGCACCGACTATGGATCGTATCCAATACACAGGTATAGATGGTAAACTTCGTGACGTAGCGACTATGGATGACGGACTTCGTTTCCAAGGTGATGACGGCGAATCTATCAGCAAACCATTGAATTCTACCGTACAATTGACTGGTGGTAACCGTAGTGATACTGGTAAACCAGTAGCGAAAGAGGCTACAACAACAGGCAACATCGGTGTATTCAATACAGATGGTAAATTGTCCGTTCAATTAGCGAAAGACTTAGAAAAAATGAGCAGCGCTAACTTTGAAAGTAAAACTGATAATGCTGGTAACCCATTGAAAGTTGTGGATGGTAAATACTATCCTGAAAAGGCTGTAGTAAAAGAAGGTAAAGTATATCCTGAAGGTACTGTGATTATCGATAACAAACCATATCCAGCAGGCACTACAAAAGATGCAGCAGGTAAAGTGGTGAACAACGGTAAACCGGCGACAGAAGCAACACCGATTAACCCAATCGATAAGACACAAGTACAAGAGGGTCCAACATCTAAATTGACTGGCACAGGATTGACTTTCAATACACCAACACCTAAGGATGAAACTGGTAAGCCATTAGTGTTAGTGGATGGTAAATACTATAAAGCGGATAACCTTGAAAATGGTAAACCAAAAGCAGATGCAAAACCTGAACCAGTGAAACCGGCACAATCTACTGCATTTACTCCAGATGGATTGGTGGTAACTCCGGAAACGGCTAAAGTAAGAGATGCGAATGGCAACCCTATCATTGATAAAAATGGTAGAGAAGTAGTAGATCCTACGAAAGTAGTATCCTTCGGCTCTCCAACTATCGTAGTTGACCCTAACACAGGAAAACCAATGGTAGATGCGAATGGAAATCCTGTGATGAAATCTGGCATCTCTGCAGGTGGTCAAGTGATGGCAAATGTAGCACCAGGTGTTCTTGATACAGATGGGGTTAACGTATCCCAGTTGAAAGGTGTATCTAACATGGTGGTGAATGTAAATAACCGTATGAACCGTATGGGTGCACAAGCTGCGGCAATGGCTGGCTTACGTCACTTGCAATATGATCCATTAGAGCCTACAACAATCATGGCAGGTATTGGTACATACAAAGGTGAAGGTGCGTTAGCATTGGGTATCGCTCATTATAAAAATGAGTCCACATTATTCCATGCAGGTGCATCCATTGGCAGCCGTGGTGATGAATTGATGGCGAACGCAGGTGTGAGCTGGAAATTCGGCGCTCGTGCTGATGAAACAGCTGTGAAAGATACATTCCGTCAAGGCCCTATCAGTGCATCTTATACATTACAAGACAAAGTATCTGCATTAGAAGCACAAAACCAAATGCAAAAAGATGAAATTAACACATTAAAAGCACAATTGGCAGAAGTACTTCAATACATTAAAAAAGGTTAATGGTTACATATTCCCTATAGGTAGAACCTGTGAAAGCGCTTGCTTTCACAGGGCCTACCATGGATATTGAGTTGATTCGATATTGTATAGGTAACTATATTGTTGTATAATAAAATGCAGATGTATGTAATTATAGAAGCAATATATATATTAGCTAGGAGATAGAAACGTGAAAAAATTAGTATTAACAGCAGCGTTGTTAGCAACAGCAACGTCTGGCTTTGCAATGGGTGATGAATTATTTGATCAAAAGAATCCTGCTCATTTGGTAACACCAGCAGTAGGTTATGAGATTCAAGTAACAACACCTGAAACAGTGCAAGCTTTAGAAGAATTGGGTCTTACATTAGAACGTGCTTATGAAGTGCACAATGATTTAGTGCAACGTCATGAGAAACAAGAGCCAATGTCAGATCGTAAACATCGTTTTGTAGAACATGATGTGAACCAAGATTTCTTAACAGTATTAGATCGTAACTTGACTAACCGTGTAGAGTTCTTCAAACGCGCTCATAACTGGAATGGAGATAACAAATACGAACATACTGCAAATTATCAAGTATTCTTGAACAAACATAATGAAAAAGCTACAGAAGCAGTAAATGGTTATAGCAATAGCTATGGCTGGAATGTATTGCGTTCTGTTCGTCAAGATGCATTAGATAATGTAAAAACTGTATTCGACCAAAAAGGTGAAGAAACAAGAGCGGAAGACATTGTGAATGCAATGGTACAAGCAGCAACTAAAAATGCATTGACTGTGAACAATGAAGAACTTCGTTATTACATCAATGAATTAGTTTGGTACACTGCAAAACAAACAGCAAAAGAAACAAATAAAGAACTAGATCATGTCTTAAAATAAGAGGAACTAGTGTAAATCATGACATGATTTATGATAAAGGAGCCATAACAGACCTGGAGGGGAATGTTATGGCTCCTTTAAATCTATAAGGTATGATATAATAAAAGATAGATTGAGTGAGTATAATATGATTCAGCTAGTTATATAGGAGATAGAATTTTGAAACGTTTAGTATTATCAACAGTTTTATTGTTAACAGTAGGCACAAGTTTTGGTATGAGTGAAGACATTTTCGCTCGTCAACATCCATCCGAGGTGAAGGAAGTGGCGAAGGGCTACCATATATTAGGAATTATGCCAGAAACAGAAAAAGCCATTAATGGCTTAGTACGCACCATTGATGGAGTACAACCGGTGGAAGAGATGACGAGCACACCTATTCAAGGTATCACATTAGAAGAATTGTCCCATGCTGTAAAAGGTCATGATTCTCTGACTCCTACTGCGGCAGTGTCACACATCACAGAAAAACCAACCCATCGCATTACAATGGACGAATTGTTGACAGCTTTGCAGGAAAAAGGACAAGACAAAGCGACTGTCTATGATGGTGCCCAAGTGCTATCTATTTTAGATGCGAAACTAACAAAACGTTTGCGCTTCTTTAAACGGATTCACAATTGGCATGGAGACAATCAACTAGATCGTTCCAACCGCAATAAAGAAGTGGCTGCGTTAGCTAGAAATGACAAAGCGGAAAAAGGTAGTTATGCGTGGTATGTGTTGAAAGACTTGCGCCACGATATCTTGACCAATGTAGCGGAAGTCATCCAAGTGAAAGGTAATCCGCTAACAGGTGAATACATTGCTTTAGCCATTGCAACTGCAGTAAATACTAATGCGAGACATGTGAAAAGCGAAGAGCTTCGCTATTACATGAATGAACTCGTGTGGTACGCTGTGACAGAGACGACGAAAGAACTCGGTAAATAATCGTTACCAGAAAGGACGATGACTATGCAAGAGATTGTAGTAGGCGGTTTATATCGTCATTTTAAAGGCATGTTATACTATGTCATTGACATTGCCATTCATTCCGAGACGAATGAGCCTCATGTGGTATACCAACAGCTTTACGGAGAGCGCAAAACCTTTGTGCGCCCTTTGGTAATGTTCGCCAGCGAGGTGGACCATGAGAAATATCCGGATGTAGAGCAGAGAGATCGCTTTCAGTTGGTGAACGGTTGGGATGAAGAGCAGCATTTGCGCTGAGGAGGACCAGATGGACAAGAAATATTTTTTCTTTGATATCGACAATACCCTAGCAGTCTGGCCGGATGGGGTGATTCCTGAAAGTGCCCAGTACTCTTTGGACTATTTGCAGGACAAAGGGCATCACGTGGCGCTTGCTACTGGTCGTTTACAAGCTGATGCGATGCGGTTTGCTAAGATGGCAAAGACTCCGAACTTTGTGGCTGATGGGGGCTATAGCATTACAGAAGGTTATGAAGTGAGATGGATGCAGGGCATGGAGCGGGATCGTTGTGTGCAGTATCTTAACTATTTGACGAAACACAATGTGCCGTGGGGCGTGACCCACAAAAATGACTTCGTTCGTATTACTCCTTATGAAAGTGTTCTGGACTGGGACGTGCAATGGGACATGATGAAAACACAAGTCGTCCCTGAATTAGTACCGAAGGATATTGAGCACTTTTACAAAGTCTATGCGTTCATCACGGAAGAAGAGGAACATCGCCGTGGTATCGTGCATATGACGAAGGATCTCATCCGCTATGGAGAGGGGTGCGTACTGTTTGAACCGATGGATAAGGCCTATGGGATTCGGAAAATGATCGATGGTTTTGGCGCATCCTACCAAGACGTCATCGTCTTCGGTGATGGCTATAACGACCTGTCCATGTTTAGACCAGATTGGCTGAATATTGCCATGGGGAACGGCCGTGACGCACTGAAAGAAAAAGCTGACTACGTCACAGCATCTTGCCATGACGACGGAATTTATAAAGCATTGCAGCATTTTGGGTTTATACCGAAGCAATATTAATCAATAGTGCCCTTTGTTGTAGGCTTCCCGACATAGGGGAAAGCTGAAGCATAGGGCTTTTTTTATGGAAGGTGCTTATGAAAAAAGAGGTGCCGATATTGGTGGATGGAAAGGTAGCTTTCAGTTAGTAACGCTTAATTATGAATGAAGTAGATACTATACTTTCACCATAACTATATGAAGCGGTTTGAACATCAAAATTAGTTATAGTATAATAAAGCGTAGATATATCGAAATGGGTCTTAAAAGGAGGACATACCATGGATTTAATTCAAAGTTTAAAAGAGCAAGCGAAAGGCTTGGGTAAAAAAATTGTATTGCCAGAATTCGAAGATAGCCGTGTCATCGAAGCAGCGGCTGCGATTTTGAAAGAAGGTTTCTGCGTGCCTGTATTGGTGGGTGCAGAAGATAAAATTCAAGCGGCAGCAACAGCAGCTGGTGTATCTTTGGAAGGTGCTGAAATCATCAACCCAGCTACATTCGGCGAATTAAACAAAATGGTAGATACATTTGTAGAATTGCGCGCGAAAAAAGGCATGACACCTGAAAAAGCACACGCTACTATGACTGGCGATGCGTTATTCTTCGGTGCTATGTTAGTGCGTTTAGGTTTGGCTGACGGCATGGTAGCAGGTTCTGCAAGCCCGACAGCAAACGTACTTCGTGCAGCTATCCAAGTAGTAGGTACACAAGCTGGTTTGAAAACTGTATCCAGCTCTATGCTTGTAATCACTGATAAAAAAGAATACGGTGATGACGGATTATTGATCTTCTCCGATTGCGGCGTTATCCCTAACCCAACATCTGAACAATTAGCTGATATCGCTGAGTCCAGCGTTGGTAAAGCTCGCTCCGTAGCAGGCATGAAAGAACCTCGTGTATCCTTCTTGTCCTTCTCCACAAAAGGATCTGCTTCTTCTCCAGAAGTTGATAAAGTTGTGGCAGCAGTAGAAGACTTGAAAGGCCGTAATGTAGACTTCGCATTCGACGGCGAATTGCAATTAGATGCATCCATCGTTCCATCTGTAGCAGAACGTAAAGCTCCAGGCTCTCAAGTAGCTGGTAAAGCTAACATCTTGATTTTCCCTGACTTACAAGCAGCGAACATTGGTTACAAATTAGTACAACGCTTTGCTGGCGCTACTGCAATTGGACCAATCATCCAAGGTTTGGCGAAACCAATCCATGACCTTAGCCGTGGTTGCTCCGTAAGCGATATCGTTGACCTTTGCGCAATTGCTGCAGTGGAAGCCAACTAAGTCGTCTCTTGTTACGTTATGTAGCCTGTGGCGTTTTAACTGAATAAGTAAAAGGGAAGAGCACGACACATTCCTCCGCAAACTGATCCTACGGTAGGTTTGCTCCGGAACATGTCGTGCTCTTCTTGTATTTGTGTTATTTAGATAGTAAAGGAACGTCACAAGGCTGCTACACCTAACTACGTTCCTCAAGAGGAGGTAGAGCGTGACGGTATTATTTGCAAACTTGTGTGTTGTTTACTTTGCTATTTTGATGTAGCAAGTTTATATAAACGGTACGAATAGATTGTGTTATAATGAAAATTGTAAGAGTCATTAACGTGTTGTTAGGCTTATCTCTTCCCTGATGGGAGGAGGTGGTTCTATGAAATTTTTTAAGAAATTATCTTTACTGATAAAACTTTTAAAATTGATGATAGATCTTTATCATTTCTTTAATTAGAAATGACAAAGCCTAACGTACAGCATAAGTATTACTAGTACTTATACACGTTAGGCTTATCATTCTTGCATTTTTCGAGATGAGCCTAACGCCTGCATACGTTGATGGCTCTTCTTATTTGTAAATTAAGTATAGCACAGTTTACTACAGAATAGCAACGTCTCTTGCTACGTTATGTAGCCTGTAGCGTTCTTAACTTAATAGGATAAAGGGAAGAGCACGGTATACCCCCTCTCAAACGGTATTTCATAATGTTTGTTCGGGGGCACACCGTGCTCTTCTTGCGTTTGTTTAATTTAGCCAGTAAGAACTGCCACAAGGCTACTACACCTAACTGCGTTCCTCAAGAGAAGGTAGAGCGTGACGGTATTATTTGCAAATTTGTGTGTTGTTCACTTTGCTATTCTGATGTAGCAAGTTTATATAAACGGTACGAATAGATTGTGTTATAATGAAAATTGTAAGAGTCATTGACGTGTTGTTAGGCTTATCTCTTCCTGTTATGGGAGGAGGTGGTTCTATGAGAAATTTTAAGAAATTATACGTATTAGTAAAAATTCTAAAATTAATTATAGATCTTTACCATTTCTTTAATTAGAAATGACAAAGCCTAACGAATAAGGTCTAGTACACCTTAACACGTTAGGCATTATCACATTTGTAATCTTGAGATGAGCCTAACGCCTGCATACGTTGATGGCTCTTCTTATTTGTAAGTTAAGTATAGCATAGTTTGATGTAGAATAGCAACGTCTCTTGTTACGTTATGTAGCCTGTGGCGTTGTTAACTGAATAAGTAAAAGTGAAGAGCACGACACATTCCTCCGCAAACTGATCCTACGGTAGGTTTGCTCCGGAACATGTCGTGCTCTTCTTGTATTTGTGTTATTTAGATAGTAAAGGAACGTCACAAGGCTGCTACACCTAACTACGTTCCTCAAGAGGAGGTAGAGCGTGACGGTATTATTTGCAAACTTGTGTGTTGTTTACTTTGCTATTTTGATGTAGCAAGTTTATATAAACGGTACGAATAGATTGTGTTATAATGAAAATTGTAAGAGTCATTAACGTGTTGTTAGGCTTATCTCTTCCCTAATGGGAGGAGGTGGTTCTATGAAATTTTTTAAAAAGTTATCTGTATTGATAAAGCTTTTAAAATTGATGATAGATCTTTACCATTTCTTTAATTAGAAATGAAAAGCCTAACGAATAAGGTCTGATACACCTTAACACGTTAGGCAAATTCAAATTTGACATTTTGAGATGAGCCTAACGCCTGCATACGTTGATGGCTCTTCTTATTTGTAAATTAAGTATAGCATAGTTTACTACAGAATAGCAACGTCTCTTGCTACGTTATATAGCCTGTAGCGTTCTTAACTGAATAGGATAAAGGGAAGACCGCAATACACCCCCTCAGAAACGGCATTTCATGATGTTTATTCGGAGGTATATTGCGGTCTTCTTGTGTTCGTGTGATGTTACCAGTGAAGGAACGCCACAAGGCTACTACACCTAACTGCATTCCTCTTTAAAGTATTCATTTCGTGTAATATCGGGGGGGGGTAGTATGAGAATATATTCAAATTATAGCATTTATATATTGTGTAAATTCCATTAAAAAAGTATAATTAAGAGTAGAAAAGTGTGCACAGAGATATGTACATATAGAATTTAAAGGAGGATTGTGAAATTATGCTTTTTGCATAAATTAATCAAAAATCGAATACAGTGCATATAAGAAAAAAGGATTCACAGGTCTCTAAGTTTTATAAATAATAGGAGCATACTGCTACTATGTATTACGATATATCGTCGAGCAAATGCTTTTTTTATCTGTGGTTCCATATATTTATATCTGTGTGTATACATTGATATGTTTATTGTAATCGAGATTCTTTTTTGCTTGGTCTATAGGCAGGGGTAATTGATTACGGAAGAAGATATTGTATTATAAGAAAGGATAAGGCTTATGGGAAAAAGTTTTGAGTTCAAGGAATGCGAGCGATTTCTAAAGCGTGTATTAAAAGATAAAGGTATGTACAGCAAGGGGGCAGTTATTGCGTTCTTGATTACTGGTGGTATTGGATTTGTAGCACCGGTATTAGTTGGTGATTCTGTTCAAGCGAAAGAAGGATATCAAAGTTATCTTGTTATCGATCCACGGACTGGTATCGCAGGTCCTGAGGGAATTGTAAATGATGCATACAACAGATCCTATAATTCTGTTGTTTTGGCACCAATGAGAACACAAGAGCCAATAGGAGCGTTAAATAGAGAAGCCGATGGATCTGTTATCATTGGTGTAGGCGCTGTTGGTCATGGCACAACATATGAAAGTGAGAAAAAGTTTACAGCAGTCGGTCAGAATGCACATGCATATGGCGGTCAAGGTACAGCTCTTGGTAATAATACATTGGCGGCAATACAAGCTACTGCGATTGGTAATGATGTGTACGCATCAGGAGCTTCATCGATAGCGATTGGTAATGATGATATTTCCACGAAATATAGAGATGCTTTGCCAATCGATACATTAAAAAAATTGTATGGTGATGGTGATGCTAGTGATGACAAGAAAAAACTATTTAAGAATATAGAGTGGGTTTCAACGAATAATAGTAGAAAGAGTACAGATCCTCTTCTTAATTGGGCTAAATTCAAAGAGGGGTATCATCAAACGGATGATAAACAACGTATGTTTAATCCAACTCTTTCAGCAGGTATTGGTTCTATTGCAATTGGGTCTCGTTCTATTGCCTATAAAGATGGTGCTACAGCCATTGGTACCTTGGCATTTGCTCTAGGGGAAGGTTCTACAGCTATGGGTCTTCGTGCGTTTACTGCAGAGGATGCACCAGGTGCTGTTGCCATTGGTGAGCAAACGCGTTCTTTTGCAGCACAATCCTTGGCGGTAGGTAACCGAAATGAAGCAAGTAGTACCGGTGCTATGTCCTATGGTTATAGTGCAAAAGCTGTAGGTGATGGTTCCTTAGCGTTTGGTTTCAAAACCTATGCGAATGCGACGATTACCAATAATATAGCAGCGAATGCTGGTAATGATGCGACTAACCCTTTGCGTGCCTCTGTACGTAATCAGTTGGAAACGTATTCTGAAGCCCAACTAGCTGCATTGGGTACATACCAAAATGCAGTGGCTAATTATTATGAGAAAATACGAAATAATGCTACTCAAACTGATATTGATGCGGCGAAGACAGCTATGAATACAGCTCGTGCAGCTATAGATTCCTTTACGTATACACCAGTTAATAACTTGAATTTAGTACAAGGTGGTTTTGCAGGTCGTCAAAAAAATAATGTTGTTAATACTGCGATTGCCTCCATGGTAAGGGAAGTAGAATCCTATAGAGATACTAAGAAAGTTACTATAGAAAAAGAAAATGGTGTATATTTAACGACAACAGATGCGGATGGCAATACACAACAAGTACAAAAATCTAAAAAAAGTGGTAATAATGCCATTGCGATCGGTTATTATTCGGCTGCATCTGGCACAGCATCTATTGCGCAAGGGGCAGGCTCTATCGTAGACTCTGATAGTGGTATTGGTATCGGTTCTCTTTCATACGTAAGTAAGACCGCAGCTAACTCTATTGCTGTTGGTGTAGGTGCACAGGTACGTAAGGAAAACTCTATAGGTATTGGTACTCAAGTAGCTGTATATGGTGCAGGTGCTACAGGTATCGGCTCTGGTGTACGTGTTATGGGCGATAACAGCTTGGGTATGGGTTATGGTACGTTGATTAAATCTCGTGGATCTGTATCTATTGGTAATGGTAGTAGTATCGAATTAGGTTCTCAAAGTTCTACTGGTGTTGGTGCCAATACTCGTATCGGCCAAAATGCAGGTAACTCCGTAGCATTAGGTAATGGTGCCAATATAGGTAATGAAGCGTTAAACTCCATGGCATTAGGTTATAATGCTAGTATAGGGGCAAATTCTACTAATAGTACGGCTATCGGTACCAATGCAGCGATTACAAATAATGCTACGAGTGCCGTTGCGTTAGGTGATAATGCTATCGTTAGAGCAAACTCCGCTACAGCATTGGGGCGTTTAGCCTTTGCTACGAATGAGAACTCTGTAGCCCTTGGGTACCGTTCTACAACTCATTATTACGGTAATGAGGCTACCCGTGAAGCTAGTGCTGATGCGACTCTTTCGGCTACTAACAAGCATGGTCTTGATATTAAACCATACTTACCACAAGGGTCTACTTTAGGTGATAAATTAGATAAACTAGATAGTGCAACAGCCGGCTATGTATCTGTGGGTGGTTGGATTGATAAGGCTGGGGCAAAAGTGCGTGGTCTTCGTCGTATTGTCAACGTAGCGCCAGGTGCATTGGATACAGATGCTGTTACAGTAGCACAGTTACGTGACTGGACAGATAAATCTGCTCATTTCCTTTCCATTGCTGGAGCGGCGAATAAAGCGGCTACAGATTACCCAGATATCAATGATCCATTAGGTACAAAAAGTAACAATGCTGTTGTTAAAATCAAATCCAATTTCGATAATGATACAGCCACAGGTACCAATGCGTTAGCACTAGGTGTGTATGCTTATGCAAATGGTCAAAAATCAGTAGCTATGGGCCCTAATGCGTATGCAAACGTTGATCACGGTGTAGCCATCGGTGATAGTGCGCAAGCTTGGAGTGAAGGTAACAATGGTAATGCTGGTGTGGCGATTGGTAAGGAGGCCAAAGCATACTATTGGAATGCGTTAGCACTTGGCACGAATTCTAGAGTTAGTGGGGCCCACTCCTTAGCCTTTGGTCCGAATGCACGTGTGGGGGTTGTGAAAACAGTAGATGCTGCCACTGGTAATGTCACTAATGAAGGTGCGAAGGTAAATGATGGTATTGCCATTGGTCGCGATACAGCAATAGATGGAACTGGCTCTATCGCATTGGGGGCAGCCACAAAAATTACGACAGCTACCAATGCAGTGGCTATTGGTCCTGGTGCACAGGTGCTAGCCGGTGTAAATGCTACTGATAAGAATAAGGCAGTGGAAGCGACAGGGGCCATAGCGTTAGGTTCGAACGCTAGTGTTACTGGATCTCAATATTCTGTAGCCTTAGGCTTAAACTCTTCCGTTGTACAAGATGATACAAAAGAAAAAACAAGAGCAGCTTTCACCAATGAGGAAATCAATGACCCAGGTAATGGTGTTGTGTCTGTTGGTAATAACAGTTCTGTAAAACGTCGTATTATCAATGTAGCTAGCGGTGTGAATGATAATGATGCGGTTACTGTAAAACAATTAAAAGCAGTGGCTCCGAAATATTATTCTGTAAATACAACGGATTCAGCCAATCGAACAGTGAATGGTGTTAATGATGTAAAATCCAATGTGAATAATGATGGAGCTACGGGAGCTGGTGCAGTGGCAGTTGGGTCCTATACGAGAGCGTCAGGAAATTATTCGTCAGCTATCGGTCGTGATGTCATTACTTCGGCAGGACTTTCTACAGGTATCGGTGCGAATGTCACTGTCAGTGGTCAACGTTCTGTTGGTATTGGTACTGAGGTACAAACAACAGGTGAAAGCGCGATTGCCATCGGTTCTAATGGTGGATCTGCTATGAAAGTACAAGCTGCGGGTGATAATGCTATAGCCATTGGTACCATTGCTAATGCCTCTGGTACTAGTTCTGTTGCATTAGGTCGTGCGGCGAACACAGGGTATAGCAAAACTATCACAGAAACAGTAGCTGGTGTGTCTAAAACGACAACTACAGTAACAGGATCCACGGATGCCATTGCGATTGGTAACACATCGTTAACAGAAAATAATAATGCCATTGCTATCGGTTCTAGTGCGAAGGTACAACGTACAACGACATCAGATAATACAGAAGCTAATTCTGATGGCTCGATTGCCATTGGTAACAATGCTAATGTAACAGGTTCTAAGTATTCTGTAGCTTTAGGTTTGAACTCTACTGTGGGATATGATGATACAAAAGCGAATACGACAGCCGCTTTCAGTGGAGATACAAATAATGATACAGGTAATGGTGTTGTTTCTATTGGTACTTCAGCGAATAATAAAAATGTAAAACGTCGTATCTTAAATGTAGCAGGCGGTGTTAACGATAATGATGCGGTCAATGTTAAACAGTTAAAATCAGCCGTTAGATACTATAAAACAAATTCCACAGAAACGGCCAATCGTATGGTGAATGGCGTTACTGATGTAAGTGCTAACTATAATGGTGAAGGTGCCACAGGCACTGCTTCTGTGACACTTGGTTCCTATACACAAGCAAGCGGTAATTATGCAACCGCTATTGGTCGAGATGTCATTACTTCAGCGCAACTATCTACGGGTATCGGTACGAATGTCGCTGTTAGCGGTCAGCGTTCTGTAGGTATTGGTAATGAAGTCCGAGCGATAGGGTCTAATACGGTAGCTATCGGTTCTAATGGTGCTGCTAGTAAAAGAGTAGAGGCTGTGGGCGATGATGCGGTAGCTATCGGTACTATTGCGAGAGCTTATGGTGGATCGTCTGTGGCATTAGGTCGTGATGCAAGTACTGGTTACACTACAACAGAAAATATTGCAAACCCACCTGCAGGAGGTCCTACGACAAGAACTGTATATAATGGTGCAAGTGAGGGTGTTGCAATTGGTAATAGTTCCTATGTAGATAGTAACTATGCTATTGCTATTGGCGGTAATGCCAAGGTAGAACGTGATACATCAGATTCTACTAAGATTAAGGATTCCGAATCTTCTGTGGCGATTGGTGCGGGTGCTAAAGTAACTGGTGCTAAATACTCTGTAGCATTGGGCTTGAACTCTAGAGTAAATGCTGCGGATACAGCTACAAAAACTACAGCCGCTTTCAGTGGTGACGTAAACGATGATCCAGGCTACGGTGTTGTATCCGTCGGTCAATCTGGTAAGTATCGTCGTATCTTAAACGTTGCAGGCGGTGTTAACGATAATGATGCAGTTAATGTGAAACAGTTGAAAGCAGCTGCATGGGGCTTGAAAACCCAAAGTGGTACAGCGGCAGCGGCTGATGTGACACCAGATACAAATGGCAAGGTAACATTAAAAGCAGGCAATAATGTAACTATCGACAATGCGAATGGAGTAGTAACAGTTAATGCTACAGGTATTCAATCTGTATCAAGTGGCAATACCAATGCATTAAGTGTATCTACTACTAACGGTACAGTTACGATTACGCCTAACTTGGCGGGATCTGTTACTGGCACTGGTAACGATGCGAATAAATTAGTGACTGCTGGCGTTGTGAATGCAGCGATTAATAACATTCCTGTAACAAGTTTCAAAGCCGATGCAGGTGGAGCTAATGGCACAGAAGGCGTGTTTACACCAACAGCTTCTAGCAAACAAGTGAATATTACAGGTGCTGGTGTTAATGGATCGACAAGACAAACTTGGACGCAAGGATCTGCTCGTTTTGATTCCGATAATATTGGTACTCATGTAAACTCTGATGGCCGTATTTTGGTTGGTTTAAAAAATAAAATTGCTGTTAATGAAGTAGCTACTTATGATTACAATAGTGCTGGAGCAAGAGAAACTACACAAGGACCAACACTTTCTTTTGCTGGTCTTGACATGAAGAATAAAAAGATTACTAATGTAGCAGATGGTGATATTACAGCTGGATCTAAAGATGCTATCAACGGTGGTCAATTACATTCTAAATTAGCTGAAAAAGCGAACGTAGCTGACCTTGCTAATAAATTAGATACAACAGCAGAGCTTCATGTAAAACCAGGCGACTATACTGTAGGAAATAATGGCGAAGTATCCTTACTGCAAGAAGATGCAACTGGTACGCAAAATAGTAGCAAAGGATTTAAAATTAAAGGACTTGCTACAAAAGGCGATATTACCAATATCAATACGACATTAGCGGGTAAAGCAGATAAATCCTATGTAGATACTCAAATTGGCACAGTGTCTAATTTAGGCTACAAAGCGGAGGGAGAAATTGCTAAACAAGTCGCAGTTGGTACAGGGTTAACATTTAAACCTGGTACGGGCACAGTAGGTGCTACTGGTGCTAATGCAGCAACGACAAACGGGGCAACTCCAAAAACTGGTATTGCTATCTCCACAGAGGCTAATGGCGTTGTGAACATCGGTTTAGATGAAGCAACTCGTAGTGCTATCGACAATGCAGCGACTAAATCCTATGTAGATACAAAATTCGGTAATGCAGCAAATAAAGATTTAGATAATTTAAATGATGCTGGCAAAGCGGCTGTGAAAGACTTAGCAGCACAGGCTGTAAAAGTAGCAGCTGGTAAAAATGTAAAGGTTACAGACGCTACAACAGACCATGTGACAACATACACAG
>UQVF01000044.1 GCA_900544365.1 uncultured Veillonella sp.
ATGTTATCTGGATATAATAAAAATTTTCTTATATTTTCATATTTATTATTCATAAAATCTTCTCCTCAAAATGTAAATATCTGAAAGTAACTATTTTTTATCTATCAAACATTACGTCAATCGTATTTTAGTTTTTGATCTTTTTTATCATATCTAAATACAATTTCTTGCCACCATCATTATTAGCTAAATCATGTTTTGTTTGTAAAAAAGAAATTACTTCTTTTTTGTATTCTTCAGGGACATTTTGGATATTTTGATTAATAATATGGACCAAATTTTGATGTGCAATTTTTTTTGGTGTCATTTTTTGCATACTCATAAAGTATTTCCATTTATCAGGGTAATATTTAAAATGTTTTAAACGCGGTAAATAGATAGAAACATAGCCTGCAAGTCCTTTTTTATAAGCATTTGATAAAATAAATTTATAAATTTCAGTGCTTTCTTCAAGTTGGTATCTTAGTATCATATTTCCCAAAATAGATATGATATTCAATAGTATTTTTTCATTATCTGAATAATTAAGTGCTATCTGTAAAAGTTCCTCAGCAAATTTGTCATCTTTAAAATACGGAGAATAGTATAATGACATTTCATCTCTAGGTGTTTTTTCAAATAACTTAAGAATATTAACTACTTCTATTTCCGTTTTCATTTTCCAGTTTTTAATCTCTACTTGAAGTAATCGAATATCATTTATTTTTTTCTTGATCTTGAATGGAATATTTTCACTCATGACTCCCTCTTTTAATATTTTACATTTTATTCAAGCTCTTCCTCTGATATTAGCATTCCTATAAATTCTTCAAAATTATTTGCAAGTACTTGAATTTCATAATCATATTCTTGAAAACAAACAGATACTTTGGGTTCTCCATCTTTTCCACATTCACGATAATCTAAATAGATCATATCATGTCCACCAGATTCTGTATCTGCAATAATAATTCCTATATCTCGTGGATATTCCCATTCATTAAACCAAAATTCATTTCCAAATTTTCCAAATAAAGAGTTGTGCTTGTTACCCCCTATCCCAAAAAATCCAGCAAGCCCAATTGTGTTTACCTCATTTCTTTTAGCATATTCATTAAACCAGTATTCTTTTTTTGGAGCACCACCATTTTGTATTTTCATAAGTTGAATATAAGACTTAGGCAATTTGAACCCTAATTTATTTTCATAAAATGATATTATTTCATCAGTTAATGGTTCTTCTACATAGTTTTCGGTATAGTATTCATGACTATTCCAAAAATCCTTAAAATCACTATTTTCAAACATTGTTAGTTCCTCTTCTCCATACTCTCTCTCTTTGTCTACTTAATAAATATATACCTATCCGACAATAGTTGCTTCTTTGACGGTCAGATTTTCAAAATCCATGGTAATCAGTTTTTCAGCAGCTTTTGGGATACACATAAACCAAGTAGTCTCTCCCCAAGCATCCATTCTTGTAGCGGTAAAAAAATCCGTCTGAATTGGCACAGGGTTTCGAACATCAATATAACAGTCAGAGTATAGGTACACTAAATCCACCTCACTCTCCGGCAACCACTTGACGGGACGCATACGAGGCTTTCCATTTTTCAGTGTTTTTTCTCTGGGGTTCTCAAACCACTCCAATTCCTTGATTTTTAAACCAGAGAAAGTTTCAGCTAAGCACTGGGCAATTTCCCTACGGGCAAATATCCCACAATTAAGACGCTCACTCCCCATCAACCAAGTCATAATAAAATCTCCAACTTTGCAACCGGGAGCGGGCGATCCGTAGATACTTTCATTCGCCCACATAACCTCCATCATTTCGCACTGCTCTGGTCTGGGGCAGGGCTTCTTGTTACCATAGCGGTACATAATATTCACGTAGCCATAATCATCACTTTTTCGGTCATGTCCATGTGCTTCAACCGTATAACCACTTACTGACATGGTTGTTTCCTCCCTACACAAATTTTTCTAAATGTACAGTTAATAGATTGACACTAATACGGCTCTTTCTTGCTCTGCCATTTTCTCATAAAATTTTTTCAAACTTTCAAATGAGGTTCTTAAATCATCTTTAATTTCATCTGCTTCATCTTCGTATTCCCAAATATTAGGGTAAATATCGTTTTGGTGAAACGCATGCATATCAAATTTATCAATATATGTTTCAAAATCAAGCTCTTGCAATGCCTTTGCAATTTCTTTCACTCTATCAGTTTTCGTTCCAGATATAAATTCTTCAATTTCTTCCCCAGAAATATTGAACTGGCCTACAATCGCTTCGCTGATTAAATTATCTTTAATCGGTTCGCCGGCAGATTTTCCTGTCAACAAAAAATGAAGTGCGTCCCACATTTTATCTATATCACATATTTCTAAGTTCTCATTATCCTGTGCTTCTTCCACATCATCAAGGCACATAAATTTTTCTAATTCAAGATCAGTAGTTGACTGATAATTTGCAATCAATCCCATTTATTTTTCCTCCATATTTTACTGTACTGTTCTGTACTTCCGCCCCCACTGTGGGTTAGATTTTTCAGATTGTCGTTGACTGGCTCGGCAGACTTTTGTAGTTCCCTTATCATATATCCAGTCTATATTTTCTAATGCTCTAACTTTGTTTGACAAAATTTCCTTAAATTCACTAATCTTTTGAAAAAAATATTTACATGCCACCTCAAAAATATCTAAATTTTCCATACAAACTATATCCTTTGCAAATCATGATTTCACAAACGTGGATTATTTATCCACTCATAGGCCTCTTCCTCAGAAATCTTTTTATTCAATCTATAAAAATACTTTCCATCAGTTGAAATCTGTCTCTTATCATCAATGACCCGCCAGTTCTCTGGCGAAGCCCCCGGCAAAAGATTTTTCCCATAATAGACATTGCTTTTGTCCCAACCAAAATATCCATCCTTATTAGACACAAAACTTTCAGGATCAACTTTCTTTAAAATTTTAATCTTACCTTCATAGTTTTCGTAATAAACCTGCTTGCTGTCTTTCGCAAAGCCATAAGGAATATGAAGAATTTCAGTATATTCCTTGCCATCAGTCAATGTAATTTTAATTTCAGATAGCCAAAAACCATCGTCGCACACATCAAAAGTTTTAGGATCTGCTGGTTCAAAACGGCCAGATATAGTCCATACAGTCTTTCCATCAAAAGCATAGCTATAGTTCAAGGCTTTAAATGTCTCATTGTTAGCACCGCGTAGTTTGGTATCATATAGATAACAAGATTTACTATCTTTTGCAAATGTGCCATTAAACACTTGAAAATGTTCTACATCTTTAGAGACAAGTCTATGCCTCCAGTACACTGTTTTTCCATCAGACCAATAATGCAAAATAGCCTTTTCCTCTTGATCATAAAACCTATGGTCCTTGTTAATATCAACGAGTGTATCAAAGTCTACATCAATGATTTTAACTGGTTTAGATTTAGACCCTGCTCTTACGATTTCCATAAATTCCTCCATATTTGTCTTTACCTGCTCAGATACCTAGATAGTTTCTTCTCAAGAAATTCATTCATATCATTGCAAAGCTTCTTTACTTTATTCTGTTCATGGGCATAGTACCAAATTGTTTCTTCATCATGACAAAGCAATAGCTGATCTCCGTCTGCCTCTTTCCAAAACTCTCCAAGAACCAAATATTGCTTCTCTTTTATTTCCATTGAAAACATTTCGTTTAGCACAACTTTTATGCCAGTTGAAAGATCAATGCCGCTTGTGATTAAGAAAAACCTTTGTACTTGTTCAGGAAAGGCAAAACTTAATTTTTCTTCTGCTTTCCGAATTTCCTCTTGTGTAGCACCTTGTTTTATAACGTCATTTTCATCAAGAGATTTCACTAAAGCATTTGTAAACTTTGGATAATGCTCAAACAAATTTGGATGCTCTTCTTTAACCTTCTTTTTCTTTTCTTGCTCTCTTTTTTTCTTATCCTTACAATAGACATCCAGCTCCTCTAAATATTTCTCTTGATACAGATTGCTTTTAGAAAAAGGTAGCCCTTTCCTCTCCAGTATGGCTATGGCTCCTTTTTGGCTTGTTAAAATCGGCACCCAGAGGAAATCATGGTCTTTTGGCTTAAGTCTTAAAAATTCTCCCCTATTTAAAACCCTCTCTAATTCATGTTCGTGTTTTAGCCACCAATTTTGATAGCTTTCAGGGGTTTCCCTACCCTCTACCAAGGAAAGTAGCTTCTCATTTATAGTTTCCATCATCATATCCCCTCACAAATTCAAATTTGTTTCCATCTACCAATCAACTGGAATTATCACTTTAGTACTTAGGTAAATAAAATCCCCATACATTATTACTAAATTCACCAGCAACAAATTTATGAAGTTCATCATTAATATACACAACATAAATAGGAAACCTAAAACTCTGATGATATAGTGGATCCGTTACTGATACGTATTCCCCTGTTTCATGCCAGTCATATTCAAAAATATTTGTATCAAACAGAATTGCATTCCCTTCCAGGCCTGTAATTTCATATTGCCATGTCATTTGTTTGCATTTTTTCAATTTTAATACCCCCACTCAAGCTCAACTTTGATCCTATACTCTCTATTTACTAACGCATCAGTTCAAGCCAATTAAGAAAAATCATGCTTGCACTCTGTGGTTTCCGATTTATCATTCAGGAAATTAAATAAGAAATGCTTATTAACATAACTACTCTATCCTAGTGCCATCCGGTAATATAATATCTCCTTTTTCTCCACTCACATCAAAAAATCCCACATTATGTTTTTTAGCTAAATCTCGCATAACTTCATACGCTTTGTCTGCTACAGACCAAGGAAAAGCTACATAAATTACATCATATCCTATACAGTAATCAGCCATACGCATTTCCAATTTTTCAGCTTCATCATCATCAAGATTGTCAAAATTAGGTGCATATTCTCCATTCATAGGTGGAAAATTTTCTTTCATTTCCATAAACCAATTTTGCAAATCAGAAGAAGATACCCCTATCGTTTCATAATCATGCTCTTCTTCCCATTCTGTTTGCTTATCATACCAAACCATAAATTGTTTTTTTGTATTAGGTGCTTTTGTTTTTTCAAAAACCATTAAATCATAACTCATACTTAGTTCCTCCTGTTTCTCAATTTGATACTTTTCCTTCTCGGTATGCATGTAAACTACAGGGTATATTGCTTTTTCTATTTCTTTTTAATTCCACACTCATAACCCTATACATCTACCCAAGTACCAAAAATACAAGACCACAAATAGCTAATACTAGCCCACAGATTCCAGTAAAGACTCTATAACCTTTTTCTCCCCACACTTCAAAAATAAAAGCATGACGAGCCTTATCACCAACGGTTGCGCTAGAAACCCATTTCCAATCTAAAATAGCCCCTATCAAGATCAAAAGCCCTCCGGCTATTAGCACATACTCAAAATGCAATCTTAAAAATTCAAATATACTTTCCATACGATATGTTCTTTCTCATCTAAAATTCTAAAGATACGATTTTTTACTATTCAAATCTGTTACAAAATACGGATTATCTTGCTTAATCAATTCGTATAGTCTCAATGCATTATCACTATCTTCTTTTAGCTTTTGTAAATCATTTTCCGTTATTCCAACCATTTGTAAAAAATCTGTTTTTCCGTAAACCGTATCTATTGTGTTTAACTCAGTATCATTCACAATGAACAGAGCGGTAAGTTTTGATTCTTTATCCTTACAAATCGAACTACCTTTACCTTGTATATATTGATAGGGTTCAAAAAATCTTTCAGATGAATAAGTGTATCTAGCCAAGTTACCTAACATATCCATAGCCCACATACAATCATCATTATCAGCTTTAAGTTTGATTGTCATCTCATAGCCCCACTTGTTCCATTCGCCACCAAATGCTTCCTCATTCCCATAAAGTTCTGTCATACCAAATGTGACAATGTGTTTATATCCGTTAGAAGAATCATATATTGAATATCCATCTAAATATTCATCACCACCAAAAATCGCTCTACTTGTAATGAGTGTGCCAAAGTGCGCAGGTTCTTGATCTTTGTAAATGACTTTTAACGCTCCTTCGATTGCTTCCCAACCGGGTGCATAGTCTTCATCTTCTCTTACTCTTTTAATAAATTCTTCTTTTGTTATTTTTTTATCACCTTTATTTCTTAGCTTGTCAAATAATCCCATAATTCATACTCCTATTCTTTCACTGTAACACAGCCCCAGCCGTCATATTCACCATCTAATTCTTCAGCTGTTTCCATCAGATACCAAGTTACTCTATTAGTATCTTTAAAGTCATCTTCTCTACCCACAACAAGTTGGTATGGATACTCGTTAGTCTCGTCTACAACCTCATCTGCACGTTCATCAATTCGTCTAAATCCTTCAGTTTCCACTTTCTCCAAAAATTCTTTTCTTTTTTCTTTGGTCTTAAAGTAAAGGCAATGCTCCAAAACTCTAGGCACCATAGTATCGCCATCCATTTGTATTTGGTAAATCAGTTTATTATTCAAAATACCTTGATAGTTATATTTATCAGGATAAAGAGCATTAAAATAAGTCTCCCACTCTTCGTCTTCAACCACCCAAAACTGATATTCATAATCCGGGAATTGTTCTTTTAAGGCAACTGCAAATGATTCTTCATAACCTTTTTCATCTTCTACATAAGCAAAAACGCTAAGTCTCTTGTCCCATCTTAAGAAACCTGCCAATATGCCTTCTTTTTCTTTGATGATGCTTTCAAGCAAATCTTCGATTTTGTATAAAGTTTCCTCTTCTTCCTTAGTTGGAAGACCATTTTCATCAGGATTTTTTAGCATGACAGAGAGTTGTATTCTTTTTGTATATTTCACCTGTGGGTCAAACTCAAGCAGAGCTAAGCCTAAATTCAGTCTAACACTTGCCAGTTGTTCATCAAACCATCTACAAAGATATACTCCCCAATCCTCTATGATTTCTCCATCATCCTCATTTCCTACTAAAATTTCATCTAAAAGTTCGTCTATATAGTCATCATTTAAATCATATTTTTCTTGAACCTTTGTTATCTTTTCAACGATCATTTCCCATTCTTCTTCGGTTTTACCATTATAATCATCAGCATTTTCTATACCATGCTCTTTCAGAATTACTTCAAATTCTTCTTTTACCACACCCTCTATTTCAGCATATTTTTCGCGGATTTTCTTTCTTTTTTCAATTTCCTCTTGGCACTCTTTTACGACTTCCAGTGCATTTTTATCTTCCGGGTCTAACTCTGCCCAACGCTGTGCATAGGGAATTGCTTTTTCTTCTTGGTGAAATAAATATTGATAGCCATATGCCATACGCATATTCCATTCTGCCTTGTTTTGACCTTCTTTTCTAACAGACTCAAGGATATCTAATGAATTTAATAAAACTCCATATCCTCTGTTGTATTCTGTTCCCTTGTCATCATCCCCTACAATAGCAAAATTTTGTAATGCACGAGCAAGCTGATAAGAGATTTCATAATCTCTTTCTTCAGCCGGAATACTCTCTAAGGCATTGATACATTCTGTATGTTTATCTTTCTCTGTAAGTTCCTCAATTTTTGCAAAAAATTCTTCTCTATTTTCTTTGTTATAAATAAGTTCAGTTTTCATGGTAAATTTCTCCTTATCTCTTTCAATTTCCTGATGGCTCAAGTATCCATTTCCATTTTAAAATTGATCCACCGATTAAAATCAATCCAAATCCAATTAAAACAAACTTAAAATTTGCTTTTAAATTTTCTAATATATTTTCAATTTTAGCTTCTCTATTTTAAAATTTAACTTTCCCATGCAATATCCATAATTTCAAAATTACTATTAAATTTAACTGCGAGTATTTCATCACTTTCTTCAGGAGATATCATATAGTCTACAATAATTATATTTTCGCCATCTACCCAAATTCCTATATTGGTAACTTTCATACACTGTACAAATTCTTTTACATCTTCTGGTAAATCAAGTTTTATATCTTCTCTATGAAAATCTATGTATTCACTATCTTCTAATAAATACGCTTCTAATGCTTTCCTAGCAATTTCATCATTGTTACCAAAGTTCGTTAAAAAATTAGAATAGACATCTAACATTTCTGTCGTAATTTTAGATGATTTAACATACCAAAGTGTTGTATTGATCCCATTTACCTCTTTTTCCCACAATACAACAACACCGTCACTAAATCCCAAACCATCATTTAATCCATTTAAATCTAATTCTCCAAAAAATTCATGATTCATTTTTTCCATATTCTCCCTCATTACAATTTTAATCTCTTCTGTTTTCTTTTCATAAGAAATCTTTAGTGTATCCTGCTCTGGTAGAGCAACACCTTTACTCAATGTGATTTGATGGATATCCTCTTCAGAAAGTCCTATTGTTTCTCCATCCTTAAATTCCACATCATCTTGCAATATATATGATGCGATTGCGGATATAAATGATAGCAATTTACCTACTTCTTCATCGGCATCTAAGATTTCAAGCTCATATTTTCCAAAAGCTTTCATTCCGTAAGTGTAGGTAGATAACCCATTTTCAGTTCGATATAAGCCGAACCATACCCATGTAAAAATTGGAAGCTCCCCATCTCTAATCATCTCAGCAGCATTCATATAATAACTAGGCTCAAATACTACACCACTCGTGAATACGCCAATGGCTTTTTCTTGTTTGCAGCAAGTAGCCATGATTTTTGTATAAAGTAAGCCCCTTGATATTAAATCTTCTTCATCCCCCAAAATCGCTACGACAATGTGAGCCTTATGAGTCTTTGTAATCTCTACAGCCTCTTCCCACATCCAATTATTTTCTGCGTTTATTTCAGCTTCTTTATTTGGTACAGGTGCAGGGAATTTACTGATTACAATTCTACATTTATCAAAATTAACGATTGTATCTTCATCTTCCGTATCTTCTTTTGGTAGTTCAATTCCCCAATCTGCTTGCAAATCGCTTATTAGTTTGTCCTTATCCCATTTATCCTCTGAAAGTAAAACGCTTCCACAAAATGTACCTGCAGCTTCCTCTTCCGTTGCAGAACCTTCTTCGTTAGCATAGTCAGAATGTATATAGTAATCATATATATGCGGAAATGATGTTTCTTTTGACTTGATTATATCTTCAAGCTCCGGATCGTAAGAGATTAGTTCCAAACACCAATCCTTTACTTCATCATCTAGGCTCATTTCACAGGCTTTATCAATTAAAGCAAGTACCTCTTCATGTTGATCGCTAGCTATTGGAAAATCTTTATAAAGGAGTGAATAACCATATCGATAATACCATTTTGCATCTCTTTCTGGTTCGGGGATTAAGTTCATAACTTCCATCGCTTTATCACATGAGTCCACAATGATATACGCTACAGCAAGCCAATTTTGCAAATTAATACTCAATTCTATTAGTGGACAAGCTGTCAACAGTTCAATCATTTTTTCAGACTTGTCTGCTTCATTAAGCTCTTTCATTAGATTGATTTTCTCATCCTCCGTTAGTAAATTAAATTCTTTAATTGTTATTTCTTTGTTCATAAGTGGGAATCCTTTCTTACACATAACATTCTATGTTTCACTCCTCCGAATTATCTACAATTATTGTATCATCCACATATTTAGCAATCAATATCAATACCTGTCTTTTTATCATTCTCCTATCCTTTTCATCATTTTTCCTGTAGTTTTCCTTCATTTTTCTTTACTTACCAATACAAAAATACCTAGCTCATGATCTATTCATAGAGCTAGGTATTTTTATAGTTGTATTCAATTATATAGGTACGATGAAACTATCCAAGGTTTCAGGGCTCATACATGAGAACTTACTTCCCCTCTACATATTGTCGCAATCGTTCAATTCGTTTTTCTGTGGCTGGGTGTGTGCTATAAAGTTTACTCATAAGTCCACTTTCACTACTTTCAGCGGTGTAGTTACGCAAGGTAATTAAGGCATTATGTAGTTCAGCCCCTAAGCCGATTTCATAAGCATATTTATCAGCACGGTATTCTGCTCGTCTGCCTGTGAACAAATCAGTAATGATTAACGGTGCTTTAATCACCCACTGCATGAACAAAATCTGCAAGATTACACAGAAATAGAATACCTGTACAATGATAGTAATCACCGGCAACCGTAAGTATTGAATCCACAATATGACACGAGCAAATAGTTCATACACACGAATACACATTTGACCCAAATAATTCATATAATATCGAGAGAATCCATAGGCGCTATCTTTATGATGAATATGCCCCATTTCATGAGCCACTATGCCTAGTAATTCATCATACGGTAAGGTTGCTATGGTTCCCGTATTTATGCAAATTCGGTTATGACCCATCGCAAAGGCATTGATGGAATCATCATTCTTGATAAACCAATCAAATTGTGACATATCGATGCCTGTATGATTTTGCATATCTTTCTGAATCATCTGCAAAATTTCTATTTCCTGTCCTATAGGACGTCGCCCTCCATCGAGCCACATGGTAATTCGATGAAACCATGGAATTTGTGCTAATGCCGCCACAAGTAGCACCGAGGTACCTGCTACGGCATAGCTAATATTTTCCAAGTTGATACGTACATGAAATACATTCATTACTTCTATCAAAATGGGATGATGAATGGGACCAAAGAGAACTTGGTACATGTACGCAATGCTACCAATGATGAACACGTTGGCAAAAAAGGTTAATATGGTAATAATCATGAGAACCTATTTTAATTTACCCAAGTTACTTACTTCGTAGGTCATACGCAATAATTGTAAGCGATTTTGTTTGATAGCTTCGTCTTTATCCATAACCATAACATGTTCGAAGAATGTTTCAATATATGGCACCAAGGATTCAGCTAAACTCACTGCTTTCACATAGTCCCCAGCTTCCAAGGCATTACGATTTGTTGTATACACAGGTAATGCCGCTTTGTACAAGGCTTGTTCAGAATCTTCTTTCAATAAGGATTCGTCCACACCTGTGAAAATTACATCTTTCACCATGTTAAAGATACGTGTGTAAGCTTGCATTAATGGTTCGTTTTCGTCCAAACGATTCGCTGTTAAAGCTTGTCCTAAACCTTCTGCTAAAGCTACTGTTACAGTATCTTGACTCAATACGATATCGACCACTTGATATGGCATACCTTGTTCTAACAAGATATTTTTCAATCGAAGAATAAAGAAGTTTTCTAGTTGACCTAGTAATTCTTCATGTTTTTCACAATCTACACCCAATAGTTCCATCGCTTTCACCCAGATTGGACGCATGGACAAGGACCATTTGCTATCCATCAAGATGTTGATAATACCGATAGTTTGACGACGCAATGCATATGGATCTTGAGAACCTGTAGGGATTAAACCACGGCTGAAAGTAGCCACAATAGTGTCTACTTTGTCAACGATACTCAAGATACGACCTGCATCGGTAGTTGGCAAGATATCTCCTGCAAAACGAGGTAAATATTGTTCAAAAATCGCTTCTGCTACCGCAGGTGTTTCACCATCTAGTAAGGCATATTCTTTACCCATAACACCTTGTAATTCAGTAAATTCACTTACCATACCTGTCGTTAAGTCTGTTTTTGCCAAATGTGTAGCACATTCTAACGTAGCTGCATCCGTGAAACCTACTTCTTTAGCCAATACAGAACCTAATTCCACAAGACGTTCAGTTTTATCTTTTAAATTGCCTAATCCTTCTTGGAAGACAATTTTTGTCAATGCTTCATAACGACCTGCTAATGGTGTTTTACGGTCTTCGTTAAAGAAGAATTTCGCATCATCTAAACGAGCACGAAGTACACGTTCATTACCAGCTGCCACCACTTCTAAGGATTTGCTATCCCCATTGCGAACTGTCAAGAACATAGGAAGTAATTTTCCTTTGCCGTCCACCATTGGGAAGTATCGTTGATGGTCTTTCATTGGTGTAATAATGCAATCAGATGGCAATGCTAAATAGCTTTCATCAAAAGTAC
The DNA here is from genome assembly GCA_900544365.1 of uncultured Veillonella sp. GTDB lineage: Bacteria > Bacillota > Negativicutes > Veillonellales > Veillonellaceae > F0422. Next base: position 12,015 of record UQVF01000044.1, read on the forward strand.
CACAAAGAGCTGTTGGGTATTCTACTAAGAAAGTAACTTCGTCTAACAAATCTTCGTCCCACACCACAGTAGCACCTTTAGTCGCTGCTAGTTCTGTTAATTGTTTGCGGATTGTTTCACGGCGTACGTCTTGGTCGATCATAATGAAGTTCTTAGTTAGTGTGTCTAAGTAATCTTTTGGTTCTGCTATGGTCAATTCAGATTCACCTAGGAAACGATGTCCACGGCTTACATTTGTACTTGTTACATTAGCAAATGTCACTGGTACTACGTCTTGACCAAATAATGCCACCAACCAACGTACTGGACGAACGAAACGCTCTTCTAAATCGCCCCAATGCATGGATTTAGGAAAGCTTAAACCTGTAATCAAAGATGGTAATACCTCAGATAATACTTCTTTTGTATCTAAACCAGCTGTCGTTGTGTCAGCAAAGATGTATCCATCTACTACTTTCAATTCAGACACATCTAATCCTTTACCACGAGCAAAACCAATGGCTGCTTTTGTAGGATTACCATCTCCATCATAGGCGATAGACACAGATGGACCTTTATGAGTTTCGTGAACATCTTCACCACGTTCTGCCACATCATTGATCAACAGCGCCACACGTCGAGGTGTGGCATAGACTTTCACAGAACCGTGTGGAATATGACGTTCTGCCAATGCAGCTGTCGCCAATTCACCTAATTGTTTGATAATATTTGGCAAAAATCCTGCAGGAATTTCTTCTGCCCCAATTTCAAAGAGTAAATCCTTAGCCATCTTATTTATCTCCTTTCAACAATGGGAAACCAAGTTCTTCTCGTTTCGCCAAATAGTTTTGCGCACAAATACGAGCCATGTTACGAACACGGCCGATGAAAGCTGTTCTTTCAGAAATAGAAATTGCACCACGTGCATCTAGCAAGTTAAATGTGTGAGAACATTTCAACACATAATCGTAAGCCGGCAATACAAAGCCTAATTGACATACACGTGTAGCCTCGGCTTCGTACATGTCGAACAATTTAAACAACATATCTGTATCTGCTAATTCAAAGCTGTATGTAGATTGTTCTACTTCGTTCGCATGCCATACATCGCCATATGTGTATTGTTCATTCCATTGTAAGTCATACACATTTTCTACGCCCTGAATATACATAGCCAAACGTTCTAAGCCATATGTAATTTCAACGGACACTGGTTTTACATCGATGGAGCCCACTTGTTGGAAATAGGTAAATTGCGTTACTTCCATGCCATCTAACCAAACTTCCCAACCAAGGCCCCAAGCGCCTAATGTTGGAGATTCCCAGTTATCCTCTACAAAACGGATATCATGATCTTCTGCATGAATGCCAAGAGCTGCCAAACTTTGTAAGTATAATTCTTGAATATTATCTGGAGATGGTTTAATAATCACTTGGAACTGATGATGTTGGAATAAACGGTTTGGATTGTCACCATAGCGACCGTCTGCGGGACGACGGGATGGCTCTACATAGCATACAGACCAAGGTTCAGGCCCTAAGGCATGCAAGAAGGTAGCTGGGTTCATGGTACCCGCCCCTTTTTCAATGTCATATGGTTGTTGCAAAATGCAACCTTGTTCACCCCAGAAATTTTGGAGTGTAAAAATCATCTCTTGAAATGTCATTTCCATTCCTCCTTATGTTTTACAGGGAATAAAAAAAGTCCCTGCAACGAAAATCGCTACAGGGACGAGATATACCCGCGGTTCCACCCTAATTGGCTAATGCCCTCTTTTAAAAAATAGCCTTTACTAATTGTCCATACCTAGTATGGTACAACGTTCCTGCTCATGCTCCACAGCGCCTTCTACTCCATTGTGAGCTTTCACCATCCTCACTCGCTAAGGGAAGTATACTCCTCTGCTTCATCGCCTATGTATATATACTATTGTATGGATAAAAGTGGTTAGTGTCAAGGGATGAACCTATGTAATATACGAAATAGGCAGATAATTTCCGTTATCTACTTCTCCAAGAACATCTTACACCATTCCATGTTCTCTATCCACATGGCCGTTTCATACTCAATGTCTTCCATTTCCGTAATAGCGGAGATGACCGCAATACCGTCCACTGGTTCAGCTAAGACATCATCAAAGTTATCTCGATTGATGCCACCAATAGCTACCATAGGAATGGTTGGATTATGAGCGCGTAACGCTAAAATTAATTCTGGACCTCGAACGGTTTTAGCATCTTTCTTTGTGTTTGTCGCATACATAGGACCTACACCAATGTAATCCACATAGTCTAGCTTTGTATGTGTTAACTCTTCCACAGAATTAATTGATGTCCCCACAAGGCTATATGGCAAGCGTTTGAGCACTCCTTCAAGGTCCATATCATCTTGTCCTACATGGACCCCATCGGCGCCAATACGTTCTGCTAGTTCTACATCATCATTGACGATGAAAGGTACACCATATTCCTTACAAATGTGTTGTAACTCTCGTGCCAAGTTTTCTTTTTCTTCTCCTACTAGAGCGCCTTCCCCTTTTTCACGAAATTGAAAGCACGTAATACCGCCCTTACAAGCTTCTGTCAACGTTGTATGGATATCCTTAGTATTCGGTGTTCCACAAATGAAGTACAATCCCATCATGGAGCGTACTGTATCTATATCATAGCGTTCCAAAATAATCCTCTTTTCTTATATAACAACGATAAAAGATTACCTATAGTATACCACGACATCCAAAGCATTCGATATGAATTGTATCATACCTGTAGACTTGGGAAGATTATTCAGAATACTCATCCCCATAGGCCATATGATTCACCGGCCCATTGCCTGTGCCCAGTCCTGGATTATGCAAAATAGCTAATCGGATATATTCTTTACCAATGGTAATGGCTTCTTCTAAGGATTTACCTTTTGCTAATTCTGCTGTGATTACCGCCGAGAATGTGCAGCCTGTACCGTGAGTATGTACTGTGTCGTATTTAGGACTAGTCCAAGAACGACGCATGGACATAGTATCTTTTGTAAACAAGTAATCTGTCGCTTCATCTCCGATGTGACCGCCTTTGATGATTACCGCTTGAGGGCCCAATTCTTGTAATATACGAATCCCTGCTGTATGCAAAGCTTCTACCGTATCGATTTTCATATCTGCCAACACTTCCGCTTCACTGCGGTTGGGCGTAATCAATGTAGCCTTAGGAATTAATGTACTTTGCAAAGCTTTCACAGCCTCATCGGAGATAAGACGGTCCCCGCTGGTGGCAATCATCACTGGGTCTAATACATAGGGTACCTTAGGATCAATATAAGTACCGATGAGTTCCATCATTTCTGCTGTGGCTAACATGCCTGTTTTTACTGCTTCTGGCACGATATCTGTATACACCGATTGTAACTGTGCTTCAATCATAGATACATCCATATGAGCAATCTGTGTCACACCTTTCGTATTTTGAGCTACTACAGATGTAATGACAGCCATACCATAGACGTGACGGCTTTGAAAACTTTTCAAGTCCGCCATCACCCCTGCACCACCTGTTGGGTCTGTTCCTGCAATCGTTAACGCTCTATGTAATTTCATAGGTATCTCCTTTACTAGTAACAAAAAGAACCACTCCTTGGGACGGTTCTTGTACAATTCCTAGTATTCGATGCCATCCACTTTCCTACGCCAGCATTATCTGGTTCAGGTCTAGGGTTTTGATACTCATCAATCTCAGCATAAGCACCCCTAGTGGTTCTTATATTTAATATTAGTTATAACATGAAATAGTACCCAATGCAATACAATAAATAACAATTGAGACATTTTCAATATAAGATATTTTTTCTCAATATAGGTATTTACATAGCCTATGTATTTCATATACTATATTAGATTCACCTATACATTCCTATTGACGTAATATCATTCAATTCGTATAATACACCTATAAGGGGTGCTCACTAAAGTGGGCTGAGAAGTCGCTATGTGCGATTAACCCATAACCTGATTTGGATAATGCCAACGTAGGGATATATGTATATATTCTTTTGTAGTGCCTATACAAAAACATAGTGAACTCTCACTTATGGTTGCTTACTATAGAGAATATATATCATCTACAGGCTAATCGATTCAGATTAGTCTTTTTTGTTCCCACTGGCATGGATAGGAGTATTCATGACTGATACAAAACTTTCATCATCACGGTTGTCCCTCATTTGGTTCGGCGCCGCTCTTTCTATTGCAGAAATCATGACGGGCACCTATTTTGCGCCCTTAGGATTTTCCGATGGCCTATTAGCTATCATCATCGGTCACGTCATCGGTTGTCTACTATTGTTTGGCGCTGGACTCATCGGTGCTCGTGAACACATGAGCTCTATGCAAACTGTATCCACTGTCTTTGGCAATGGGGGCATGAAATTATTTTCCATTTTAAATGTTTTACAACTCATCGGCTGGACCGGCATTATGATCTATGACGGTGCACTTGGTGCCGTTGAATTATGGAATCTGCCGTTCACTGCGTGGACTGTCATCATCGGCGCATTAATCATTGTATGGCTCTTTATTGGAATTCGCAACATGGGCTACATCAATAGTATCATGGGCTATGGCTTAGGCATCCTCTGCATCTATTTATTGATTAGCTTATTACAAGAAAGTTCTATTCACAGCCAAGGTAACATCACTGATGAAATGACTTTCACAGCGGCCTTGGAATTATCCATTGCTATGCCATTATCTTGGCTACCGCTAATCAGCGATTACACTCGATTATCCAAGAACCCTGTAGCAGGTACTGCGGCTAGAGGCATTATGTATGGGGTGAATAGTTCTGTGGATGCACC
>UQVF01000045.1 GCA_900544365.1 uncultured Veillonella sp.
CAGAGAGCCTTCTTATTTTTTTATTTTTTTGTCACAAATGTATTATACTCTTACAAAAATTTACATTTGTGAATAAAATTGGGCTCAAATGCAAAAAAAGATTCTAAAAAACGATGAGAATCCGGTCATATGCTTCTTTTTTTTCGTATCGTTATGCACTGTTTTACAATGTCAAGTTTATGATAATTTTATCAACTATAACTGATTAGCATAATAATGCTTTACTATATAAAGTATGCATAATAGAGTATTTATAGGTATATAAGTATGTACGAAGTACAAATAACAATGTATAATGACGGTAGTTTATTGATATCTATTATTGATATTATTGTTGATTGTGGAGGTTCTTATGAAAATTACACGTCATGTATCAGCAGTGATGGCTGCATTAGTAGTAACAGGAATGTCTTATTCTGTAATGGCTACAGATATTACTAAGTATAGTGATAAAGCAGAAAACTTAATTGGTTTATCGTTGGGAGATCAAAAGCAAACAGAACCTACGGTTAAGCATATAGAAGACACGTTAACCGTAAATGTACATGGTAAAAGCTTGATGGACACAGGTAAATCTAAAAATGTAACAGGGATTTATACTGTATTTGGATCGCAATTGACCATAGATAAAGATCTTATTGTACGATTAAAAAATGATGCACCAGCAGATAAAAAAGATTTAGGGCATTATTACATGAGTGCTGTCTATGCTGGTCTTGGTGGTAAGGTGCCACATCATAACGATAATCCTGACAGAGACTATGGTGATAGCAATATTCATGTGAAAGGCAATGTAGATATTGACGCTGTCGGAGTAGGATTGCAAGCGAATCACCGAGGCCATATTATCGTTGATGGCGGTGGTCGTATTATAACCTATCCTCTTAAAACATCAGATACCTATTCTGTTGTGGCAGAAGAGGGCGATGTCTATGTGAATGCAGGTACCGATGGTAAACACCCAGGTACGAAAGAGTTAGTAGCTGTTGGTAATGTAGGGTTAATTAATAAAGATTATGGTGAGAATCCAAATCTTAATGAAGCGCCAGCAAATATCGGACTAGCTTTTACAACATCTAACTCTAGTCTTACTGGTGCTGTGTTAAATGAATATGCTGAAAGTAATAAAAATCCGCATAATTCTGGTGCAGATATATATTTACAAAATGGTGCTACTTGGAATAATGAATGGATTGGTAAGGAACGACCTACACCAAGAAAACCACGTCCATCAGGAGATGATGCAGCATACTTATATAAAGGCAGTAAAGTTCGTAATCTTGTAGGTGGTACAAATCCAACTGCAGCAGGTATGATTCATCCTATCGAGGCTCGTCCTATTACAATTCAAAACTATAGTGGTTTTGTAAATGCTGATTATAAAACAGGTGTACCAGCGAGTGAAGCTGGCAATGGACAAGTCATTATCCAACATGCTGCTGACCATAGCCACATCACTGTACAAGGTGATAGTGCTAAGAATTTAACTGATGATGCAAGTTATCGTGCAGAAATGAAATCGTTAGCCACTAAATTACAATATACTGGAAATGATAAGAAACTAGCTGCTGCTGTTCAAGTTAATGAAGGTATTACAAGACCGGCTGCTATGACTGAACTTGGTACAAATGCATTTGATGCACAAGGTACTCTTGTTGTTACTGATACGGCGATTGTAAGACATGCTAGTGAATCTTCATTGGTAAGTGGTACGAAATCTGCTCTTACATCTACAGCGATGGCTTGGCGTAATACTACGAACGATTTACAACGTCGTTTAGGAGATCTTCGTTTGGCTACTGTGAATGATGGTGTATGGGCTAAATACATCGGAGGCAAATCTAAAGTGACAGATAGTGTCGATGCTCATATGAGATATAATGGTGTACAAATTGGGTATGATCATAAGGTATCCAATGGTTGGACTCTAGGTGGTGCTCTACATTACAGTACGTCTAGCAACTCTTATAGTGTTGGCACTGGAGATAGTAAAATCGGTGGCATTGGGTTATATGGTACAAAACAACAAGATGATGGACGTTATTTAGATATCATCGTTCGTGGAAACCGCTTGTCCAATACTTACAAACTTCACTCAGTAGGGGGACATCAATTGAATGGGGATTATCATACATTTGGTACCTCTTTCAGTGCTGAATACGGTAAACGTATTAAGAAACAAAACGGTTTCTACATGGATCCTAGTGTAGAATTCATTGCAGGTCGTTTAAACGGCGTATCCTATGAGGCTAATGTTGTTGGTGGCGGCTCTATGCATGTGAAAGCTGATGCGGTTATCTCTGCTGTAGGTCGATTGGGATTTGGCATTGGCAGAGAAACGCAAACATCCAACATCTTTGCAAAACTCGCATTGGCTCATGAATTCTCTGGTAAGGTGAATACAACATATTCAGCACCAGGTAATCCAACAGTACATACAGAACTTGATTTGAAAGATACATGGCTTGATGCTGAAATTGGAGGCTCTTGGAGCGTTCGTCCAAATACATATGTATATGGAACATTCACTAAAAACTTTGGCGCTACTATAGACAATACATGGCGTATGGATATGGGAGTACGACATAATTTTTAATTAAATCTTGCATTAATAGTCCTTATAGCGTATGCTCTAAGGACTATTAGCATGTAAGGAGGTCAGTATGATAAAAGTCTTATTTATCTGTCACGGTAATATTTGTCGATCTACGATGGCAGAGTTTTATATGAAGCATATCGTTAACAAAGCGGGGTTAAGGGATTCTATTTATATTGAGTCCGCAGCTACATCTCGTGAGGAGATAGGAAACGATACCCATTATGGAACTAAACAAAAATTAGATGAAATGGATATTCCTTATACTCGTCGCAAGGCCCGACAAGTGACGATGGATGATTATCGTAACTTTGATTACCTCATTATCATGGATGAAAATAATGCACGAAACTTGCGTCTTATTATCGATGATGACATTGATCATAAGGTGTATAAGGCTATGACCTTTGCTGGAGAAAGTCGAGACGTAAAAGACCCTTGGTATACGGGAAATTTTGACGAAACCTATGATGATATAAGTCGTAGCTGTGATGCCTTATTAGAGTTGATCAAAGAGCAATTATAAGAAAATTATAATGTAATAAGCCCCTAATGTTATCTGAATGAGATATAACATGGGGGCTTTTTCGGTATTTCTTATGGAAATTCAAATTGGGCTCAAAATTGGGCTCAAATGCAAAAAATGGACTCTCAACAACAGTGAGAATCCAGTTATATCAATGGTGCGCCTAGCAGGAATCGAACCTGCGCACCCGGTTCCGGAGACCGGCGCTCTATCCCCTGAGCTATAGGCGCTTGTATACCGTTAAAGTATACCATGAAATAATAGGGAGTACAATAGGGAGAAGATAGTATATACTATATTGAAAGTTCTAGCTCTCTATCATACTCTCATATACAAGGACATCTTACTTGTGGTATAATATACTAATTCGCATGATACATACACAAGATTTTAAAGGAGGACCCTTTTATATATGCAAATTAAATTTGAAGATTTACACATTAGCGAACCCATTTTACGAGCTTTAAACGATATGGGATTTGAAGAGCCAACACCGATTCAACGTGAAGCCATTCCAGTGGCAAAGTCTGGTCAAGATATGATTGGGCAAGCGCAAACTGGTACAGGTAAAACAGCTGCCTTTGGTATCCCAGCCTTAGAGCAAGTGGAACCAACCATCCAAGACCCACAAGTATTAATTCTTTCACCGACTCGTGAATTAGCAATTCAAGTGGCGGAAGAGTTAAATAAAATGGCGCAACATACAAACATTCAAGCCTTGCCAATCTATGGTGGACAAGATATTGGACGTCAATTCCGTATGTTGAAAAAACATCCACAAGTGATTGTAGCTACACCTGGTCGTTTAATGGACCATATGGAACGCAAATCCATCGCCTTTGAGCAAGTGAAAGTTGTGATCCTTGACGAAGCGGATGAAATGTTAAACATGGGCTTCGTGGATGACATCAACAAAATTTTGACAGCTGTACCAGAAGAGCGTCAAACACTATTGTTCTCTGCTACTATGCCAAAAGCAATCCAAGAGTTGGCAGAAACATATTTAACAGAGCCAACATTAATCCGTATGAAACCGACACAAGTGACAATGGATTTAATCGAGCAATATTATATTGAAGTGCAAGATCGCCAAAAGTTTGATGTATTGTGCCGTTTACTAGATATTCAAGCTCCAGAGCTTGCTATCGTGTTCGGTCGTACAAAACGCCGTGTAGACGAAGTAACAGAAGCGTTGAAAAAACGTGGTTACATGGCAGAAGGCATTCATGGTGACTTGTCTCAACAAAAACGTGACTCTGTAATCCGTCAATTCCGTGAAGGCACTATCGATATTCTAGTTGCGACAGACGTAGCAGCTCGTGGATTAGATATTAGCGGCGTCACACATGTATATAACTATGACTTGCCGCAAGATCCTGAAAGCTATGTACACCGTGTTGGTCGTACAGGTCGTGCAGGTAAAGCAGGCGTAGCGATGACATTTGTGATCCCTCGTGAAATTGAGCATTTACATGCTATTGAACGTTTGACCAAACGTAAGATTGCTCGTCGCAAAGCTCCATCCTTGGGTGAAGTATTAGAAGGCCAACAAAAAATTGCCGTAGAAAAATTAATTACTTTAGCAGATAATCGTGAAGAATTAGCAAGCTACCGTTCTAGTGCCGAAGAGTTGTTGAACGATATTGACTCTGTTACATTGTTGGCAGCAGCGTTAAAATTGTTGACAAAAGAGCCAGACACAACACCGGTAAGCATTACAGAAGAAGCGCCACTTCGTGTTCGTCGTCGCCGTGACAGTGGACGTCGTGAAGGCCGTCGTCGTGATGATCGTCGTAGAGATGGTCGTCGTCGTGATGACCGCCGTGATGACCGCCGTGATGGAGATAGAAGACGTTCTAGTCGCGAACGTAATCAACGCTCAAATGGTGGAGAACGCCGTTCCCGTGATGGACAAAAACAACAAAAACCAAAACACCAAGGTAGTGGGTTCAAACCATATTTTAAGGATTAAATTCGTCAAGTGACAATATTTAAAATTAATTAATTGTGATTATTGTTTGGGAATGAACTTTCTGATATAATATAAACAGAGTAATAGTGTTTTAATCTCACAGTTAAGCTTCCAAGTGGAAAGGATGTGCGTAATGGATATTGCACAAAAATTGCGAGAAGAAGGTTATAAAGTAACGCCACAGCGTATTGCTATTTATAATGTTCTTTACGCAGAAAACAACCATCCCACTGCGGAAATGATCTACCAAAGTTTGCGGGAAGACCATCCAAGTATGAGCTTGGCGACTGTATATAAAACGATGGAGATTTTTGAGCGCATTGGTATAGTTCGTGTCTTAGACTTGGGCGATGATTGTAGCCGATATGATTGGGATACAAGAAATCATCCACATGTACGCTGTACTATGTGTAATCGTATTAATGATTTACATGACGTACAAGTGAATTGTCTAAGAGAAGAAGTGGCACGCCACAGTGAATATGAAATTACAGGACTTCATGTGTCTTTTGAAGGCATTTGTCCAGAATGTTTGCGTAAAAGCTCACATTAATTAGTAATCTAAAAGAAATAGGGGATAATTGCTTATCATGAACAATTATCCTCTATTTTTATATTTGTAAAGAAATAGTTATAACATGATATACTTACAAGTAAGATAGTGAGTCATGAAGAAAAGGAGTTATACATGAGTCAATTAACAATCGGATGTCATTTATCCATTAGCAAAGGATATTTACATATGGGAAAAGAGGCGCTGTCTATTGGGGCTAACACATTCCAATACTTTACGAGAAATCCACGTGGTGGAAAGGCTCGTGCTTTTGATGAAGTAGATATGAAAGCCTTAGATGCATTCTTGAAAGAACATCAATTTGGTAAATTATTAGGACATGCACCATACACATTAAATGCTTGCGCCGCAGATCCAGGGCTCCGTGAATTTGCGAAAAATTCTATGCGTGAAGATTTAGAGCGATTGGAATATTTGCCAGGTCATTTATATAATTTTCACCCGGGTAGCCATGTGAAACAAGGTGTTGACCAAGGCATTGAATATATTGTGGACATGTTAAACGAAGTGATTTTCCCAGGTATGAAAACCACAGTTTTATTAGAAGCTATGGCAGGGAAAGGTACGGAAGTAGGTCGTAATTTTGAAGAGTTAGCACGTATTATTGATGGAGTAAAATACAAAGAATACATTGGTGTTTGTGTGGATACTTGTCATATTCATGAAGGCGGATACGATATCATTGAAAATTTAGATGGTGTGCTGGAGGAGTTTGATCATTTTGTAGGCTTGGATAGAATCCATGCGGTGCATTTGAATGATTCCAAAAATCCTAGAGGCGCACATAAAGATCGTCATGAAAAAATTGGAGAAGGGCATATTGGTATTGAGGCCATTGCTAACTTTATTACCCACCCAAAATTATGTCATCTACCATTCTATTTAGAAACACCAAATGAGTTAGATGGATATGCAAAAGAAATTTCTATCTTACGGGAGATTTATGCAAACGAGGTGTAAGTATGCGCATACTACATACAGCAGACTGGCATTTGGGACGACTATTTTATAATGAACATTTAACAACAGACCAAGCCCATGTGCTGGAACACCAATTCTTTCCTTTGTTGAAAGAGAAAAAGATTGATTTAGTAGTACTCAGTGGGGATGTCTTTGACCGCTCAGTGCCACCTATTGAGGCTATTGAGCTGTGGGATTCTGTACTCCATCGATTAGCCTTTACAGAGAAGATTCCCATGGTAGCTATTTCAGGTAATCACGACAGTGGACCGCGGCTTGCTATGGGGCGTAGTGCTTGGGAGACACATGGCATCCATTTGCTAGGACATGCCCACCAAGGCATGAAACCCATAACATTTCAAGATGATTACGGTCAACTTGATGTGTGGGCATTACCCTATGGGGAAGTGCGAGACATACAGACAGAACTGAATCGAGTAGGTATTGTTGGTGAAACCATAGAGTTTACAATGAATGTCGGAGCTAGTAAGCCTAGCAAGAAACGCCGAGTTAAATGTGAATCAGCAGATTTATTTGCCTCTTTGAGTGATGAAAGTATTACAAATCTAGACATTACTTCTTATAGAGATAATGGTGAGATATCTGACATCGACACTGAGAAAAGTGATATAAGTGTTGATACAAATAAATACAACTGGACTATTGCTGATGCCTATGAACGTTGGTCATCCTATGCAATGAGTCGTTCAAAAGGTCATCGTACTCTGTGTATGGCTCATGCTTTTGTAGCAGGTGGTGCTGAAAGTGAATCGGAACGTCCTCTCTTAGTGGGTGGTTCAGGACAAGTGCCGACCACTGTGTTTAAGGACTTTCACTATACGGCGCTTGGTCATTTGCATAAACCGCAACGCATTGGGGCGGACCATATTCGCTACAGCGGTTCCTTGCTGACCTATTCCTTTGATGAGGTGGGATATAATAAAAGTTTTACTATCGTTGATATAGATGGCAAAGGGGTTACAACCATCAGCGAGATTCCTATTGTAGGGCGTCGACAGTTTGTAAGCCTTACCGGTTATTTTGATGACTTACTAGCTAATGAGAGTCTCCATACACAGCATCATAATGATTATGTGGAAATACGATTGTTAGATACCGCACCTGTAGTGGATGGGATGCGTCGCTTGCGAAAAGTATTCCCTTACTGTATGCGTTTGGAATTAGTAGGTCGCATGGAAGTGGTGCAAGATACAACGGGTGCTAAACGATTTAAGGAATTAAATGAGCGAGACTTATTTGTGCAATTTGCTAAGGAAGCTAGAAATGAAGAGCTTTCACAAGAAGAATTAGACTATATGGAAGATTTGTGGCATCGTGTATTGAGGGAGGAAGAAGCATGAGACCCTTGCGATTAGAAATGACTGCTTTTGGACCATATCCTAAGGAAGTTATCTTAGATTTTGCTGTATTGGCTAATCAATCAATGTTTTTGATTACAGGCCCTACAGGATCAGGAAAAACAAGTATATTGGATGCCATTGTGTACGCTTTGTATGGTCAAACGAGTGGAGGCCTTCGTGATGGAGCAGATATGCGCAGTGATTATGCAGATGCCACAACACCTACATCAGTAGTGTTCGAGTTTCAGGTGGGTGACCACCGGTATCGGATGGAACGAACGCCGAAACAGGAATTGCAGAAAAAGCGTGGTACGGGTACAAGAACGGTATTGGCTACCGCTGCTATCAGTAAATGGATCGATGAAGAATGGAAATTACTCACTACGAAAGCCCAAGAAATTCGTGACTATGTACAACAGATTATCGGATTTCGAGTGGATCAATTTTTGCAAGTTGTTCTATTGCCACAAGGTGATTTTAGAAAATTATTAGTGGCGCCCACATCAGAACGGGAAGTGCTATTGCATACGATTTTTAAAACTTCAGTGTATAAACGCATGCAAGACCTGTTGAAAGAAGAATTGGCCAAGGCTACCGTAGGGATTCAAGATACATTGCAAAAGGTTGAATTTTTGTTGGGCACTTACACAGTAGATACGTTGCAGGACTTAGCTGCGTTGGTGGAACAAGAACGTACAGTATCAGAGGATCGTGAAAGTGAACGGAAAACGAAACAAGAGCAATATGAATCCCTACAAGCTTCCTATGCTAAGCATGAAACGTATGCTAACCTAGTATCGCGTAAAGACCAATACAGTCAGGCATTGGCTATTCATCAAGAAGGAGAGTCGGAGCACCTTACATTAGGGGAGACTATTAGTCGTTGGGAACGGTTGCAAACAGTTCAGAGATCTATGAAAGATTATGAGAGATTGCAAGATGTTTTCAGAGTAGACAATGAAAAATTAGAAGTCTTGAAAACATCGTTGCAGTCCATGGAAGGAATGTTACAAACCTTAGAGTCTAAGTGGAAACAGCTAGCAGCTCAAGAGGAAACGTATGCAAAACAACAAGAGCAATACCACCAATTACAGGCCTTGCAAGAAGAAGTGGAACGGTATGGTGAACTCTTGAAGAAACGGACTGTATTAGAGATGGACCAATCGCAAAAGGTACAGCAACAAGGTGAAGTACAGGAGATATTAGCAACAAGTCAAATTAATATAGAAATGCAGCGCCAGTCCTTAGGAGAAATAAATTTTAAGTTACACAGTTATTCTCCCTTAGGTGAGGAAAAATTATGTACTACTGAACTGCGGAGTTGGTGGGATTCCTTAAAGGGAGTAGTAGATAAATTACGCAGTGCTTGGGAGATTCAAACTGTGTATAGTAAGCAGTTGGCGGAGGAACGACATGTCTGTAAGACTCGCGAAGGGCTATATCATCATAATGAGCAATTATTACGACAACACCAAGCCTATGAAGTGAGCTTACAATTAAAAAACCATGCACCTTGCCCTGTATGTGGTTCCATCGACCATCCGCAAGTGGTACAAGCTCCGTCGGAAGAGATTGTCCGTGAAACGGTGGACCGTCTCCGCCAAGAGTTCCAAGAAAGTCAAACACAAGTGGCAACGATAGAAACTAAGTTAGCTCATAGTGAAGAAGAAGTAGAACGATATAATAAAGAATGGAATCGTCTATGCGAGATCTACCCAAATGTTACAGAAGATGTTCAAAGAGAATCTATACTGCACTTGGATCAGATGCTAGGAATAGCTATAAAAGTCAAGAAAATAGATATGGTAGCTGAACGCCTCCAATGGTGGCAGAAAACTGTGGATATAGAAATAATAGACCAGATTTTCAAAGAGATACAAAAAGAGTTAGTGCACGCAGAAAAGGATAAAATAGAGTTAGAAACAAAACTTAGTACATTGCAAACAGCATTGCAAGCAGAAGAAGCTAAATTTCATGCCAAACAACTGGAACTGATAACCTTAGCAGGTCATATAGAGATGATATGTCAAGATGTTCAGCATTTAACATCAGAAATACATCGTATTGAAAAGAGTATAGCTCCTTTTACGGTGGATACGTACATGACGGAGATGACAGGTTTAGCAGATTCATTGAAACAGTATGAAGCAGACTGTAAAGCGGTAGAAGAAGAGAGACAAATGAGTCAAGCAAAACAGGCTGAACTCAACGCAGAAGTAGGCGCTCTAAAAGAGCAACAAGTGCGCATATCACAGGATATAGAAAGTTTGGGCAAGGATATTCAACAAGTGTTAGCGGCGGAATCTCTTACCATCGATACATTTAAACAGCAATCTCATGCATTTGATGAATTGCCGGCATGGAAAGATACGTTTAGTGCGTATAACAATGAAACACTGCGATTACACTCCCTGTTAGAAGAAGTACAAAATGATTTAGCTAGTTATGCCACAGTACCAAAGAAAATAGATAAAGAATTGGTTGACGGTTTACAGCAAGAATTGAAAGACCTAGGGGAGGTCATTGGAACCTTAAAATCGCAAGTAACAGCCAAAGAAAAAACTATTCAAGAGATTTCCAAGTTAGAAGAGGCCACAAAAGAGTTATCGGACCGTCGGGCATTTATTTTTGGCTTAGCCGATCTAGCGAATGGCGGCGATTCAGGTATGAAAGGTATTAGCTTTGAACGCTATGTGTTGGGGGCTATTCTGGAAGAAGTGTTGAGTGCAGCGAACTTGCGACTTCATGATATGAGTCGTGGTCGCTATCGATTGGAACGATCATTAGAGGAAGGGGGACGTGGTGCTCGAGGTTTGGACATTGCTGTCTTTGATGCTTATACAGGGGCGAGTCGTCCTGCCAATACGTTGTCCGGTGGAGAAACTTTCTTGGCATCATTAGGGCTTGCTATGGGCTTGGCAGATGTGATCCAATCCTATGCAGGTGGTATTCATCTAGATACTATGTTTATTGATGAAGGCTTTGGCACTTTGGACCCAGATACATTGGATGTAGCAATGGAAACTTTAGTGGCATTGCAATCTCAAGGTCGATTGGTAGGGATTATATCTCATGTACCGGAACTACAACAACAAATTGGTGCACACTTGGTAGTGACAAAAACTGATGAGGGGAGCAGGGCCTACTTTCAAGTACAGTGATTGTATTCCCGTAGTACCTATGTTAGAATAGTACTGTTATTCAATAGGAATTAAGGAGGAAGTATGAAATTTAGCTTTGCTCATAATAATATTAATGTGAAAGATTTGGATAAGAGTTTATCCTTTTACAAAGAAGCATTAGGATTAGAAGAAGTAGACCATATTGATGGAGATGATGGATCTTTTAAAATTGTCTATCTAGGAGACGGGACAAATCCGCATCGTCTAGAGTTAACGTGGTTACGTGATTGGGATCGACCATATAATTTAGGAGACAATGAATTCCATGTGGCATTCTATGTAGATGATTATGAAGGTGCTTTGGCAAAACATAAGGCTATGAATTGTGTAGTCTATGAAAACGAAGCGATGGGTATCTATTTTATCGCTGACCCAGATGGATATTGGACCGAAATTATACCAGCAGGAGCCTATTAATATGGAGCATATGTTAACTCGCCTACAATGGTTGGTAGGGAAAGAAAAAATTAAAACTTTGCAAGGTAAGAAAGTATTGCTATTTGGATGCGGTGGTGTTGGTTCTTTTGCGTTAGAAGCGTTAGTGCGTTCAGGTGTTGGTCATGTTGTCATTGTCGATGGTGACCAAGTAACAGTGAGTAATATTAATCGCCAACTGATTGCGTTGCCAAGCACTGTAGGTCAACGCAAGGTAGAAATGGCAAAAGAGCGAGCCTTAGCTATCAACCCTAATCTACATATTGAAGCCTATGATATGGTGTATACCGGTGAAAGTCATCCAACTTTCATCACCGATATAGCCCCGGATTTCGTGATTGATGCCATCGATATGGTAAGTGCTAAACTATCCATCATCGAAACGTGTTATAATAGTCATATACCATGTATATCTTCTATGGGCACAGGCAACAAAATGTGGCCAGACCAATTGAAGATTACAGATATTAGTAAGACCCATACATGCCCATTGGCGAAAGTGATGCGTAAAGAATTACGTCGTCGTGGTATTAAAAAGCAAACTGTATTATTTTCGACAGAACAACCGATGACACCGAACCGTGATGATGACTCTAGAAGTCCAGGTTCCTGCGGTTTTGTTCCGTCTGTAGCAGGATTGCATTTAGCGGGTCACGTGATTAGAACTTTTTTGGAGGTACAGTAATGAAAAAAGCAATTATTCATATGGAATACGGTGACATTGTTATCGAATTATTTGAAAACGAAGCTCCTGGCACAGTAGCTAACTTTGAAAAATTAATTAAAGAAGGATTTTACGATACTTTGAAATTCCATCGTGTCATCCCTGGTTTCGTAGCACAAGGTGGTTGCCCAATGGGTACTGGCGTAGGTGGCCCTGGGTATACAATTCCTTGCGAAACTAAAGGTAATCCACATAAACATGTTCGTGGTGCTTTATCTATGGCACATCGTGGACCTAACACAGGTGGTAGCCAATTCTTTATCGTATACGAACCACAACCTCATTTAGATGGCGTACATACTGTATTCGGTCAAGTTATCGAAGGTATGGATGTAGTGGATAAAATCCAACAAGGTGACCGTATGCAAACTGTTGAGGTAGTAGAAGCGTAATGGCAGGCATTAAACGCTATCGCTTAGAGCATCCAGAATGGTTACAAGTAAAAAAAGATGGGAATTTTTCCTATGGCTATGACCAAGAATGGTACGAAGATGCGTGGAAACGCTTAGCTGGTTGTGGTCCCACTACGGCAACACAGGTGATTTCCTATGTACTATTTCGCGATGGTCATTTACCTGTGGAGACTGCTGCAGACGGAGATCAAGCATTGGAACGCATGAATCAGGTATGGGAATACGTGCGCCCTCGCTATGGTGGTGGACTCTATAAAAGTACTTGGTGGGAACAAGGTGTCAACCAATATATGGCAGATAAGAATCTGTCATATAGGGTGAAACGATTGCCGATTTTTCCTCTGAAAGGGAGCCCTTATACGGTTGAGGAAGTGACGGCTTTCATCCAACGTGGATTAGAACAGAATTGTCCAGTGGCGTTTTTAAATCGCCATCGTGGACAAGAAGAAGGTCTATCTACTTGGCACTGGGTGCCAATTGTGTCTATGCAGGTTAACAATGATGATACTCGATGTGTCGTCTATGATGAAGGCATGGAACGAACGTTTTCCCTACGCCGTTGGTTACGAGATAATTTGCTGGGTGGAGCTTTTTTATACATCCAGTCACAATGTGAGGAGTAAGATATGACACAATGGATTAAAGAACTGCAATCCCCTCATCTTGCGTTATGCGCAGAAGTGGATGAAATTTTATATTCTGGAAAATCCGACTTTCAAACCATCGAAGTCGCTCATAGTTTAGAATACGGTAATATGCTTGTTTTAGATGGAGTGTTTCAAACGTCGGAACGAGAAGAATTTGTGTATCATGAAATGATGAGTCATGTTCCACTATTCTTGCACCCAAATCCTAAGCATGTATTGATTATCGGTGGCGGTGATGGTGGCGTTGCTAGAGAATGTGTACGTCATAGCTGTGTAGAAACTGTAACAATGGTAGAAATTGACGGTAAGGTAGTGGAATTGGCAAAACAATATTTGCCTTCTATTGCTGACGCTATGATTCGCCAAGATCCTAAATTAACAGTAACTATTGGTGACGGTATTGGTCATGTAGCGGAAAAAGAAAATTTCTATGATGTAATCATCGTAGACTGCTCTGACCCAATTGGTCCTGGTGAAGGTTTATTTACAGAAGAATTTTACAAAAATACACATCGTGCCCTAAAAGAAGATGGTTTGTTCGTACAACAAACAGAATCTCCAGTGATGCACCAACAATTAGTGTCTGATGTATTCTATTATGTGAATAAACATTTCCCTGTGACTCGTCTATATACAGCATTTATTCCGTTGTACCCGACAGGTATGCATTGCTTTACTATGGGATCTAAGAAACATGACCCATTAGAGTGGGACCCAAACCGTGCTCAAGATTTTACAACTAAATACTATAACTATGGCATCCAAAAATCTGCATTCGTATTGCCAACATTTGTAAAACAATATTTACAAGCAAGAATTGCAGAATAGTCGATGTACTTAGAAAAGCTATAGATGGGTAATAATGAGCTAGCACTTTCTTCATGAAGGTGCTAGTTTTTTTGTTAATAAGGATGTTGTATAGAATAATCAATATTTTGTGATAAATAATATTGAATTTCCTAGTAAATAGGTATACAATAAGAACAATAATGTATTTACTAATGAAATATATATAATACACTTTTATTCATGTGAATTTACAAAAGGGGAGACAATCATGAAACAATATGATTTACTCGTTATCGGCTTTGGTAAAGCTGGTAAAACATTAGCGGCCACATTTGGCAAAGAAGGAAAACAAGTGGCTTTAATTGAACAAGATGCGGCTATGTATGGTGGTACATGCATCAATATCGGATGTATTCCGACTAAAACTATGATTGTTGGGGCCGATAAAGGTAAAAGTTATGAAGCAGCTAAAGCAACCCGTGATACAGTAGTAGGCAAACTAAATGCGAAAAACTTAAATATGTTAACATCCAATCCCAATGTAACCGTTTACACTGGTCATGGCAAATTTACTTCCAATAAAGAAGTAGAAGTAACAACAGCAGATGGTGTGGAAACATTGACAGCTGAGATTATCATCATCAATACAGGTGCTACTAATGTAGTACTTCCAATTCCAGGTCTATCTACATCTAAATTTGTATACAACAGCACTGAACTACAAGCTTTGCCTACATTACCAAAACGGTTAGGTATCATTGGTTGTGGTAACATCGGCATTGAGTTTGCTAATCTATATGCACGATTAGGTGCTGAGGTGACGGCTTTTGAAAGTGGCGATAGAATCTTAAAACGTGAAGATGCAGACGTGGCTGCGTTAGCGCAACAATACTTAGAAGAAGATGGTGTTCATTTCCATTTCAATGTTGTTACAAAAGAAATTAAAAATGTAGGTGATACTGTAGTAGTGGTGACTGAAAGTGGAGAAGAGTTTGTCTTCGATGCCTTGTTGCATGCTACAGGTCGCAAAGCGAATACAGAAGGTCTTGGATTAGAGCACACAGACATCCAAGTACGCCCTAATGGGTCTATCGTTACGGATGATACATTAATGACATCTGTTCCTAATGTATTTGCTGTAGGTGATGTAAATGGTGGTCCACAATTTACGTATGTATCTTTAGATGACTTCCGCATTGTGAATCGTGTATTGCACGGTGATGAAAGTTATAAGTTAGGCAATCGTGCACACGTGCCATATTCTACTTTCATTACACCTGCTTTATCCCATGTAGGTTTGCATGAAGAAGAAGCGAAAACGCAATATCCAAATGCAGTGACAGCTGCATTACCAGTAAATAATATGCCGCGCCATGCAGTCAACCAAGATCCACGCGGAGTCTTTAAATTAACAGTTAATAAGGATACTGGTTTGATCCTAGGTGCCACTTTATTTGGTAAAAATTCTGAAGAGTTAATTAATATCATTAAAATGGCAATGGACAACGATATTAAGTATACATACTTACGTGACCAAATCTTTACACATCCAACAATGGCTGAAAATTTAAATGATTTAGCTAAGCTAATTTAACTTAGTTAATTTAAAAGAGAATATGCTAATCATATAAGATGGAAGTGGACAAACTAGATGCTACGTAATACCTGAGATATATTAAATATATACGCAAAAAGGGCAGTAGTGTAATAGCTGCAAATAGAATAGAGGAACGTTGATTAAAAACAATCGACGTTCCTCTACTTTTATATTGTATAAGTAAAAGTATAAAAATATAAACAAAAAGTATCTTATAGCCAAATAGCATTGATGGTGAAGGGTATTCGACAATAAAATGAAACTTAAGAAGATACTTTGAATATAATACTCCTAACAAAAGTAAAAAAAATGCATGTGAAATAAAAGCATATAAAAGTAAATAGAGTATAGGAAATAAAAGTAAAACTAGAAAGAATACACAATAATGAAAATTAGGAAATAAAATGTTAAAAAGGGGGTTTACAAGAAAAAGATTATTTGATATACTTTAAAAATATCAGCGATGCTCATGTAATGAATTAAATGCTTTACATGAGATAGTAGAACAGTTAAAAAGTTTTTAAAAAGTGGTTGACACAAAAAACATTAACTGATATACTAAATATCGTTGTAAGGCACGACAGTGCTTAACAGAATAAATATCCTGTGGTGGGTATGGTGAAGCGGTTAACACGGCGGATTGTGGCTCCGTTATGCATGGGTTCGATCCCCATTACTCACCCCACAACACAGGGGTGTAGCCAAGCGGTAAGGCATCGGACTTTGACTCCGACATGCGATGGTTCGATCCCATCCACCCCTGCCATTTTATGACCCACTAGCTCAGTTGGCAGAGCACCTGACTTTTAATCAGGGTGTCCCGCGTTCGAGTCGCGGGTGGGTCACCATTTACTATTTATATAGTATAAGGATATTGATGATTTTTGAAAACTGAACAATGTAAGGTAATTATTTCGAAAGAAGTAAACATAAGCCAGAGTGCGGGTTTCACAAAGTTGAAACCAACC
>UQVF01000046.1 GCA_900544365.1 uncultured Veillonella sp.
TCATAGAAGTAGATTTTATAAATAATAATAAAAAATATGGTGATGACATAAAATTAAAATACAGAGCTAAAGAAATAGTTATTCCTTATATGGATAATATGGATAGGGATACAACTATAAAATATTTCAACGAAATGATGAAGGAAGATTTTGAAATAAGATGGTTTGTTGAAAGCCTTGGTAATGATACTTTAGCATTTTGCATTTTACCAAATACTTTATGGAATAGTTTAGAAAATGAGTTTAGTAAAGAGGTTATAGATTATTATTTTATGACAATTAGCTTGGAATCTGCGATGTTTGATTTGGATGTTGATTCGGTTTTTGATTTGATTTCACTTAGAAAAGATAATAACAAAGTACCTTTTGTAGAATTGATAAAAAGAATAAAGTAGACGCTTTTTCATGATTGGGAAATTTAATTTATAATCTTAGTTTGTGAAGATATAATGATGGATTCTTATATGATACTTAAACAAATAAAACAAAGACTTAAAGATTTAAGTAAAAGTGAGTACGAAAAGATGTAAGATACCATAGTTAACTCGAAAATATTTGATGAGTTATTAGTTCAATTAAAAATTCTAATTGAAAAGTGTCTTAGGGAGGATAATAATGATTTGGCTATAAAAGCTTTGGTTTTGCTTACGGATAATATAGATTGTGCAGAGGATATGAGTGCAACAGAAAAGTTTATCACCTGTTTATAAGATGAAAATCTACTTTCACAAAAAGCCTACAAGGTATTTTATGATAATCTAAATTTATGACGCTGGACATAAACTATATGAAAGTATAGGTTAAAAAATTGTCAGATATGGTTTTTGGAAAGAAAAATCGAATATCTTGCCGATTAGAGAATTTAACTTTTCATATACTAATACTACTATAGAATAGTGCTTCAAATTTTATAATTTCCCTCTTGCATAAAAACTTTCATTTATGATAGAATAATACTGTTAATTTGAGATGGTCCTCTGCTTATAAGGTGTAAGTAACGAACGTCTGCAAAATAGGAGGAAAAAATCGTGAATATTATTGATGTATTAGAAAAAGAACAGCTTCGCTCTGACATTCCTGAGTTCCGCGCTGGTGATACTGTAAAAGTACACGTAAAAGTTGTGGAAGGTAGCCGTGAACGTATTCAGGTTTTCGAAGGTTTAGTAATCAACCGTCAAGGTGGTTCCGTTCGTGAAACTTTCACAGTTCGTCGTATCGCTTCTGGCGTTGGTGTTGAACGTGTATTCCCACTTCACAGCCCACGTCTAGCAAAAATCGAAGTAACTCGTCGCGGTATCGTTCGTCGTGCTAAATTGTACTACTTACGTAGCCTTACTGGTAAAGCTGCTCGTATTCGCGAAAAACGCTAATTTAAAAGGGTTAGCCATGAGACGTAAGTCTATGGCTAGCCTTTTTTTATTTCCATAAGTGTATGATATAGAAAATAGACGAATAGGTGAAGTATGAGTCAAGAAATTTTTCCCGTAGTGCAGTGGTTCCCAGGCCATATGGCAAAAGCCACTCGCATGATTAAGGAACATAAAAAGAAAGTAGATGTGGTTATCGAATTACTAGATGCACGCATTCCTCGGAGTAGTGCGAATCCAGTTATTCGCGAGTTGATAGGTGATAAGCCACATGTAGTGATTTTAAATAAATGCGATTTGGCAAATCCAAGAGCTACAAAAGAATGGATTGAATTTTTCAAAAACGAAGGCATTCATGCCATTGCTATTGATTCCAAAAATGGAAAAGGTAATAAGCAGTTGGTGAAAACTGTAGAATCCTTAGCGCAACCAATTATAGATAGATGGTTAAAAAAAGGTATCAAAGGTCGTACAGTGAGGACTATGATTTTAGGGATTCCTAATGTAGGTAAATCTACACTAATTAATAAACTAGCTGGATCCGCAGCAACACGTACTGCTAACAAGCCAGGTCATACACGAGGTCAACAATGGGTGAAGGTAGGTAAGAATTTGGAACTGTTGGATACGCCAGGTGTATTATGGCCTAAGTTTGAAGACCAACGGGCAGCTGCACGATTGGCAATGACAGGGGCTATTTCTGACGATGTATATGACTTAGATTCTGTTATTAAGCAGTTATTGGCATATCTAGAAGAACATGAACCGACATTATTGCATGAACGCTATAAATTGACGGAAGAAGAGCGTACATCTGTAGATACGATGTTAGAGGCTATTGGTCGTCGTCGTGGTTGTTTGGTGAGCGGTGGCGTCGTAGATTATGACAAGGTACGTCGTGTGATTTTAACCGATTACCGTAATAACAAATTGGGATATATTACCTTTGATGGCGTCGATGAGGAGCCGTACTATGTTGATGAAGAATGACTTTCACCAGTTGAAAGTAAAAGAAATTAAAGACTTATTGCAAGGAGAATGTCCTTTTGACTATGTACAATGGGCATTAGAAGATCCTCGTGAATCTGTTAAGAACGCAGCAGGTGTGTATTTGCGTAAACAAAAAAAGGTCTTAGAGGAGCAACAACGGTTAGAAGCCATGTACGCTTATGAAGATAGCTTCTATGAAGAAGGAAAATTCTTGGTAGCTGGTGTAGATGAAGTGGGGCGGGGACCCATTGCTGGGCCAGTCACAGTGGCAGTCGTTATCTTACCACCCCATTGTAAGTTAGTAGGTTTGAATGATTCTAAAAAACTAACACCAGAAAAGCGGGATGCCTTGTTTGATCAAATCATGGAGGTAGCAGTAGCTGTACACTGTGTGTCTTATGAGGCAGAAGTCATAGATAAGCTCAATATTTATGAAGCTACACGACAGGCTATGTATGAAGCCATACGTAATTTGCCTGTACAGGCAGAAGCTGTCTTGTCGGATGCGATGAAATTACCTGAGTTAGAGGTACCTGTAGAATCCCTGATTAAAGGTGATGCTAAAAGTGCATCCATTGCGGCAGCATCTATTGTAGCGAAAGTCACTCGGGACCGCTTCATGGAATCTATGGATGAAGAATATCCGGGATTTGGCTTTGCTATTCATAAAGGATACTATACAGATGTGCATAAGCAGGCAATAAAAGACCTTGGCATTACTCCATTGCATCGGCATAGTTTTAAACCTATAAAATCCATTGTAGCAGGTAAGCCTGTGGAAGAAATATAAACTGTAGAGTAGAGTTTTAACCTAGTATAGGCTTACAGGTAATATCTTATCGGTCAGCTCTATTAGTTATAAATAATAGTATATCGTTTTATAAAAGCATTCTTATAGATGATTCTATGAGAATGCTTTTTGCATATCGATAATTGTATATACATTGTAACACTCTTAGTGGAGTACACTCCTAACAGTGTGGATTGCAGGGTTTACATGCTTTCATAATGAAAGTAATGTAGAACTAAGGAGGTGCCTATGAACCACATTGAATTAGGAAGATATGGAGAAGATCTAGCTACAAAGTATTTAAAAAAACAAGGCTATGATGTATTGGAAAGAAATGTACGCTATCGATTTGGTGAAGTAGATGTTATCGCTAAAAAAGAAAATATACTTATTGTGATAGAGGTGAAAACGAGACGTACCCAAACCTATGGAATGCCCTGTGAGGCGGTGCATTGGAAAAAGAAACAACACATCCGTCATGTTATATCTATGTTTTTGGCAACTCGTGATATAGAGTATGAATCTATACGATTTGATGTGATAGAAGTATATGTACCTCAAGCAGGAGATCCTGAATTACGGCATATGAAAGCATGTCATTTATAAGATAGGAGGAGAACCATGTATGCGAAAACCTATGGAGTATGTGTAAGCGGTATTGATGGCTATGTGGTGACCGTAGAAGTAGATATTAGCCCAGGTTTACCAAGTTTTGATATTGTTGGCTTACCAGCTACCTCTGTGAAAGAGGCAAAAGAGAGAGTCCGATCGGCTATCAAGAATGGTGGTTATGAGTTTCCTATGAAACGAATCGTGGTCAATCTAGCACCAGCACATATTCGAAAAGATGGATCATCTTTAGATTTAGCCATAGCCATGGGAATTTTAACGGCCCAACAGGAAGGTAAACATAAGAAAAAGCAGTCTATACAATGGAATCACCATGTATTCATAGGAGAATTATCTTTGGATGGTTCCTTGCAACCTGTAATGGGGATGTTATCCATGGTGATGGGGGTAACAAATCACGAGTTAGGGAATGACCATGGTTGTACTCCTATGGTAGAAGATATTATTGTACCG
The DNA here is from genome assembly GCA_900544365.1 of uncultured Veillonella sp. Classification (GTDB taxonomy): domain Bacteria; phylum Bacillota; class Negativicutes; order Veillonellales; family Veillonellaceae; genus F0422. The sequence continues at coordinate 4,231 of UQVF01000046.1, forward strand.
CTAGGAAATCACGACGAGGCGACTAGTGGTTCCTCTATGCCAGTGTATGGTTTATCTACTCTATCTGAAGTTGTGGAAATAGTAGAGCATCCTGAAAAGAAAGAAAAGCTGTGTGTACAGGTACCGATTGTACCGTCAAAATATAGGTTGGAAATACTAGATTTACAAGATGTAAAAGGACAAGTGATGGCAAAGAGAGCCTTAGAAATAGCAGCAGCGGGTGGGCATCATTTGCTGATGACAGGACCTCCCGGGTCGGGAAAGACTATGTTAGCTAAGCGATTGCCTTTTTTATTGCCACCTCTTTCAAGGGAGGAACAACTAGAGGTAAGCCGTATATACAGTGTGATGGGTTTATTAAAAAGTGGTCGATTAATGGAACACCGACCGTTTCGGAGTCCTCATCATACAAGCACCTTAGTGGCCATGGCAGGAGGGGGACAACCACCGAAACCAGGGGAGATTACGTTGGCTCATAAGGGTGTTTTATTTTTGGATGAAGCTCCAGAATTTCGTAGACCTGTTATAGAGGTATTGCGACAACCTTTAGAAGAACGACAAGTACATATTGCACGAATTGGCATGGCAACGACCTATCCCAGTGATTGCATTGTTGTCATGGCTATGAATCCATGTCCATGTGGATGGTTTGGAACGGAAGAGGATCATCGATGCACATGTACAGCCACACAAATTCAAAAATATCAACGAGTGTTATCAGGTCCTATCTTAGATAGAATGGATCTAGTAGTTCCCGTTGAACGACCTACGTTAACAGAGATATATGCACCTAAGGATGAAGTTAGCACAGAGAAAATACAAAAACGGGTCATCCGTGCTAGAGTTATGCAAATGGAAAGATACAAGGGGACGAATATCAGCGTGAACTCACATTTAAGTCATAGTGATATTGAAACCTATGCGAAACTTTCTGAGCCAGCTAAGGATTTACTAGATTCAGCTTTTACCACATTGCATTTAAGTTTACGTAGCTATGACCGCATCATCAAAGTAGCAAGAACGATTGCTGATTTAGCAGAATCTGAAGAGATTTTGACAGAGCATGTGGCAGAGGCCTTAAGTTATCGCCAAGTACAGGAGGGATTGTAAATGAAAGATGAAATCTATGCGAGTGCTCTCCAACATGTGGTAGGGTTAGGTAATGCTAGTTTAGGTAATTTATTTACTTATTACGAAAGCGCAAAGGAAGCTTGGCACCATGTGTTACATCATAGTGTAGAACCATCGTTAGGTTGTAAATATGAATTGTTTGATGAAATTCATCGCCCTATTAATGAAAGCTTTTTATTACAATTAGAAGAAGATTTAGAGCGTTTTCATATGCATGTGATTACTTGGGAATCTCCTTACTATCCTAAATCGTTACTAGAGATTTATAATAGTCCCCGAGTGTTGTATGGGCGTGGAAATATAGAAGTGTTGCAGCATATGGATCGTTCGTTAGCAATGGTAGGCGCTAGAAAGTGCTCTTCTTATGGTGTACAAGTAGCCAGATACTTTGGTCGTGCTTTATCTAATTTAGGTATTATTGTTGTTAGTGGCGGCGCTATGGGAATCGATCGTGCTAGCCATGAAGGAGCTTTGCAAGGACACACTCCAACGATTGCCGTTATGGGTTGTGGTTTAAATGTAACTTATCCAAGAACAAATCGGAATTTATTTTTAGAAATTTTAGAAAAAGATGGATTACTACTATCTGAATATGGACCGCATATGCAAGCTAAGAGCCATCACTTTCCTTCTCGAAATCGAATTATTAGTGGTATGACGAGAGGCACCATTGTTGTGGAGGCAAAAGCTAGTAGTGGTTCTTTGATTACTGCTGATATGGCGATAAATGAAGGAAGAGATGTGTTTACCATACCTGGGAATGTATTGACACATACTTGTGATGGAAATCATTGGCTCATTCAGCAAGGGGCTACTGTCTTAACAGATCCTGAACAAGTATTGCATGAATATGGTTGGCAAAAAGTCGCAAAGTATAGTAACATGAATAGTGAAAAAGTAAACACAGTGAATGAAGAGGAACAACGTGTCCTAGAGGCTATGAATCCTGGTGGAAATACAACGATTGAAGAATTAGTACATACTACTCAATTGTCTTTAACAAATCTTCATACATTGCTGTTACAATTAGAACTAAAACAAATGATTACACATACCTCTCAGGGGTACGTACTACATACTTAGAGGAGGAAGATTTTTGGCCATTACTAGATCCTTCGTTACAGGGGAGAAGAAAAAAGACAAAGAAACAAAAGAAGCTGTCAAATCAAGCGCCAAAGCACCAGAGCCTAGACCTTTGGTTATGCGTCCAGAACCGATTGAAATAGAGCATAAAAGGACTTTTAAAAAAGATGGAAAAACTTTAATCATCGTGGAATCTCCAGCAAAGTCAAAGACCATTGAAAAATTTTTAGGTGATGACTATGTGGTAAAAGCTAGCATGGGACATTTAAGAGATTTACCTAAAATGCAAATGGGTGTATCTATTACTAATGGATTTTTACCTAGATATTTGAATGTACCAGGTAGAAAGGCTGTTATCGAAGAGTTACGTAAAGAAGCAGATAAGGCAAAAGCTGTATATTTGGCAACTGACCCTGACCGTGAGGGAGAGGCCATCTCTTGGCATTTAGCTCATATTTTAAATATAGATGGAACTACGCCATGTCGGGTTACTTTCAATGAGATTACTAAGCATGCTATTCAAGAGGCGATGGAAACACCTAGAGCGATTGATATGCATATGGTGGATGCTCAACAAGCTCGTCGTGTATTGGACCGTATTGTAGGTTATAAATTAAGTCCTTTGCTGTGGAAAAAGATTTGTAAAGGTCTTAGTGCCGGACGCGTTCAATCTGTAGCCGTACGCATTATCTGTGATCGGGAACGAGAGATCCAAGCCTTTGTTCCAGAAGAGTACTGGACTATAGAAGGTGTGTATCAAACCGATAAGAATGAACAATTTGATGTGGTAGTGACTCACAAAGACAATGAAAAGTTAACGATTTCTAATGAAACAGAAAGTAATGCGATATTGCAAGCCATTCGTGGTCGTGAAAGTGTAGTTAGTTCTGTAGAATCACGGCAACGTAGTCGCAAAGCACCGGCTCCTTTTACGACGTCTACGATGCAACAAGAAGGTGTACGCAAACTGAATATGAATGCAAAACGCATTATGTCTGCAGCGCAACATTTATATGAAGGTAAAGAAATTGGTGGCTATGGTCATGTAGGTTTGATTACCTATATGCGTACGGATTCCACTCGGATATCGAAGGAAATGCAAGAAGCGGCTAAAGCCTATATTCTTAAGACCTTTGGGAAGGAGTTTTATCCAAGTAAACCAAATGTATTTGGAGCGAAGGCGAATGCTCAAGATGCGCATGAAGCAATTCGCCCTACCATGTTGGAATTGCCGCCTAAAGTAGTAGCATCCTATCTATCTAGTGATGAGCTAAAATTATATACTTTAATTTGGAATCGATTTTTAGCTAGTCAAATGGCTCCACAGAAAAGTGAAACAGTGAGCATACACTTTCATGTAGACGAGTATACATTGAAAGCTTCAGGGAATCGTGTGCTATTTAAAGGCTTTACAGAAGTCTATGAGGAAGTTAAAAAAGAAGATGACCATATATTGCCATCTCTAGAGGAAGGGCAAACTATTATGCCTATCTCTATGGATAGTATACAGCATTTCACGCAACCTCCAAGTCGTTATTCTGAGGCAGGTCTTATCAAAGTATTAGAAGAACAAGGAATTGGTCGCCCAAGTACGTATGCAGCAACTATTGATACCATTTTAAAACGGAATTATGTGGAACGTAAGGACAAACAGTTTATTCCTACTGACTTAGGATTTGCTGTGGTGGAATTTTTAACAACTCATTTTGAAAAGTTCATTAATATGCAATTTACAGCCTCTATGGAGGAAGATTTAGACCATATTGCACAAGGGACTAATTTCTACGAAGCTGTCATCCATTCATTCTATGAAAGTTTCGAAAAAGAATTATACGCGGCTGAATCGGCTGAGAAAATAGAATTGGAAGCAGAGAAGAGTGGGATTCTTTGTGAAAAATGTGGACATGATATGGTCTATAAATTAGGGCCTTATGGTAAGTATTTAGCATGCTCTAATTTTCCAGATTGTCGAAATATTAAGTCTATTACAGTTAGCACAGGGGTAACATGTCCTAAATGTAAATCTCATGAGATTTTAGAACGTAAATCTAAGAGAGGGCGTGTCTTTTATGGTTGTGAAGGGTATCCAACCTGTGATTTTACCATGTGGGATAAACCTATTGATAAAACCTGTACCGTGTGTGGTAGTTTAATGGCTGAAAAAGTATATAAAAATGGTAATAAAAAAGAGTTTTGTTCTAATCCTGACTGTGAAACAAGACCAAAACGTAAAGCTAGAATAAAGAAAGAAGATAAAGAATGAAAGATTTTGTAACTATTATTGGAGCTGGCCTCGCTGGCTCAGAAGCAGCGTATCAATTGGCTAAACGTGGTATTCCTGTACATCTATATGAAATGCGTCCAATAGTTTCTTCACCGGCTCATCATACAGATCAATTTGCGGAGTTAGTATGCTCTAACTCTTTGCGTGCGAATACCATAGAAAATGCAGTGGGTCTTTTGAAAGAAGAAATGCGTCGTTTAGACTCCTTAATTATGGAATCTGCGGATGCCACACAGGTACCAGCAGGTGGTGCCTTGGCCGTAGATCGTCATGCCTTTAGTGAAAGTGTGACAAAACGTATTAAAGAACATCCATTAATCACAGTGATTCATGAAGAAGTGACTGAGATCCCGGCAGAAGGGATTGTTATTTTTGCAAGTGGTCCACTTACATCAGAAGCATTAGGAACTAAGATTAAAGCGTTAACTGGGTCCAAAGACTTTTATTTCTATGATGCAGCAGCTCCTATAGTAACAGCAGAGTCATTGAATTACGATAAAGTATTTGCAGCCTCAAGGTATGATAAGGGAGATGCAGATTATTTAAACTGCCCTATGACGAAAGAAGAATATGATGCTTTCTATGAAGCTCTAACTACAGCTGATGTGGTACAACCTAAAGATTTTGAAAAAGAAATTTATTTTGAAGGTTGTATGCCTGTGGAAATTATGGCATCCCGAGGGGTAGATACATTGCGCTATGGACCTTTAAAACCGGTTGGTCTCGTAGATCCGCGGAACAATATTGAGTGGCATGCAGTAGTACAGTTGCGTAAAGAAAATAAAGAAGCTACTATGTACAATTTAGTGGGCTTTCAAACGCATTTAAAATGGGGCGAACAAAAGCGAGTATTCCAAATGATTCCAGGTTTAGAGAATGCAGAATTTATTCGCTATGGCGTGATGCATCGGAATACGTATATTAACTCTCCAGAACTGTTAAACCAAGCATTCCAATTGCAATCTAATACACGCTTATTCTTTGCTGGTCAAATGACAGGTGTGGAAGGGTATCTAGAGTCAGCAGCTTCAGGTATGATGGCAGCCATCCAAGTGGCACGTATGCTACAGGATAAAGAATTTGTTACATTCCCGAAAACAACGGCTCTTGGTGGCTTAAGTCATTATATCAGTTCTTATGAAGGTTCTAATTTCCAGCCAATGAATATAAATTTTGGTATCATGGAACCTTGGGGATCTAAAGTACGTAAGAAAAAAGAAAAGAATGCATTAATTGCGCAACGTGCTTTAGAAGAGTTAGATGCATTAATTGCGTATGAAGAGTTACTGTCCTAATTCATGAATTGGTAACCAATAGGTATAGTGCTTTAGATGTACAAAGGTAAGAGAACTTTGTAATAATTGAAGTCTTATACATATAAAAAAGAGGAAAGAAGTCGTCACGACATTCTTTCCTCTTTGTATATCTTATAGATATGTTATTATATTGATGTTACGTCTATCACGATGTATGGAAGGTAATAGAATCTATTATTTTCCTTTTTTGCTTTTTCCAGTAGGGAATACATGTGTATCTGTTGTTCCCTTATAATGAAGGTATAGCCAGATACCGAAGGATACAGCCATTACTATTAAGCTGGTAACTTGTGCAGATTTAAATCCTAATGTTAGATTCACATAATCTCCACGTAAAAATTCTAAGAAGAATCGTAAGCCAGAATACAAGAATGCATATAAGCAGAAGATTTGTCCTTTTTTATGAGGGAATACATTAGCCAATAGTAGGATAACAAACAAAATAATATCTACTTGACCTTCCCAAATTTCAGCAGGCCATAATGGTTGATTACCATAGGTACGGTATGCCAAGGTAGTTTCTGGATAAAGAATACCAAAGTTTCCCCCGGTAGGGTGACCAAAGGCATCACCATTCATAACATTCGCCATACGTCCTACAGATTGACCTACCATAAGGGCAGGTGCAAATAAATCAGCAAATGCCCAAGGATCTACCTGTTGTTTCTTTAAATAATAAATTCCAGCAATAGCTCCTAACAATACGCCACCTTGGATAGCCATACCACCTTGCCACACATAAGGGATTTCCAATAAGTGATTGTGATAGTATCCCCAATCGAAGAAGAATACATCCCATAGTCGAGCACCAATGATGCCAGCTATAGCAACAGTAATGGTGAAATCAACCATATGTTTCTCCCAACCACGTCCATCTTTTTTCATAATAAAGTAGCCCACAATAGCAGCACTAATAATACCTAAAGCAAGTAGCAATCCATAGGCTCTGACAGGGAAGCCTCCGATGAAAAATAAATATTGATACATAGTACCTCCTGATATTTTTATTACATATATTTTTTAATATTCCTACTTTTGTAGTGTACCATAATTTAATAGAAATAGTATAGTATTCCCAATATATAGGCTGAATATGATATAATATAAAGGTTAAAAGGAGCGACTATGAAACATTTACATTTTATGAAACACATGGTGCTAGGAATATCTGTATTTAGCTTGGCTGCTTCCTATCAAGTAGCAGAGGCAACAATTCATATTCCTTTTCCAGCACTTTCCAATACAACAACAGTAGCACCTACACAATATGTAGGTCCTATGTTACATGTCCCAGAGAAACAGGAAGTTACATTACCTATTACTATGGTATTTGATCCTATAGTATCAGAAACGGCGTATGATACAAAGTATGTGCATAATGGTACATCAATCATGTCTCCAAGTTGGTTTGAATTGACTACGTCTGGTCTAAAAGCTAGTTCTAAGCTATCTCATGACTATGTGAATAGTTATAAGGAAAAAGGCTATCGTGTATGGCCTTTGATTACAAACCAATTCGACCCAGATATGACTAGTAAAATCCTTGCTAATGAATCGATGTGGGAACGATACAAACAAGGTCTTATTAATTATGCTACAGAGTATGGGTATGATGGATATAATTTTGATTTTGAAAATGTACATTATAAAGATAAAGCACAGCTAACCAAGTTTGTGGATTTTCTTGCAAAAGGATTAAGAGATTATAATTTACATAGTTCTATTGATGTCACGGGGTATTCTAATAGTGAAAATTGGTCCTTAGTGTATGATCGTAAGGCTTATGCTGATTCTGTAGATTATGTGGTTTTAATGGCTTATGATGAAACTTGGGCATCTAGTGATACAGCGGGCCCCGTTGCTTCCTATCCATGGGTAAGGAAGCATACAGAAAAAATGATCTCAGAAGTACCCTCATCAAAACTTGTACTAGGAGTTCCATTCTATATGCGTGAGTGGGCTGTACCTGTAAAAGGGGATTGGGAAGGAAAAGCGAAAAGTAAAACTCTATCCATGACAAAAGCGCTGGATTTAGAGCGCGAGTACAGAGATGTGATGCGTTGGGACGATCGATTAAAAGGCAACTATTTGACGTTAACAAATAAAAATGGTGTTTATGGTATATATGATGAAAAGAAACCATATGAGGGGACACTTACAAAAATTTGGTTTGAAGACCCACAGTCTTTAGGCTATAAAGTAAGCCTTGTAAAAGAGTTACAGTTAGCTGGTGTAGCTGCTTGGCGCAAAGGTTTTGAATCAAAAGATATCTGGCCTGTGCTAAGCTTGGCTTTGGATGGTGCAAATTCTGTTGAAAAGGAGCAGGCACTTTTAGAGACCAAAACTCAGAAAATAGAAACTGAAAAGGAAAACAAAAAGCAAGAGAAACAGAAAGATAAGAAAAAAGGTAAGAAAAAAGATAAGAAGAAACATAAAAAGAAATCTAAACATACTGAGGAATCAGAAATAACCAAGTTTTCTAAAGATGGTAAAGAAATTGTGTTAAAGTTTAAGAAACAGGATAAACAGCCTGAGGAAACAGAAACTGTAATTGTTACAAAAGAAAAAAAACCTTTGCCTAAAGGATAAAGTTTGAAGTATACTTAAAAGTATTAATGCATACGAATGAGGAGGCATAGCATGTACGAGAAATACGTGGCACAAGATATTGAAAAGAAATGGCAAAAATACTGGGAAGAGTCTGGTGTTTTTAAAACTGATTATGATCCAAACAAAGAAAAATATTATGTATTAGAGATGTTCCCATACCCATCTGGTAACTTACATATGGGGCATGTGCGTAACTATTCTATCGGTGATGTAGTGGCGCGTTTTAAAAAAATGCGTGGATTTAATGTTTTGCATCCAATGGGATGGGATGCCTTTGGTATGCCTGCGGAAAATGCAGCTATTAAAAATGGTGTATCTCCTAAAGATTGGACATTAGATAACATTGCCAATATGACACGTCAACAAAAAGAGTTAGGCTTATCGTATGATTGGGACCGTGAAGTGGCTACTTGCAAAGAAGATTACTATCGCTGGACACAATGGCTATTCCAACAATTTTATAAACAAGGTTTAGCTTATAAAAAAGAAGCCAAAGTAAACTGGTGTGAACACGACCATACGGTATTGGCGAATGAACAAGTTATCGATGGTAAATGTTGGCGCTGTGACAATGATGTGGTGAAAAAGGACTTGAAACAATGGTTCTTGAAAATTACTGATTATGCAGATCGATTGCTAGAAGATCTAGATACATTAGATCAATGGCCAGATCGCGTAAAAGCAATGCAGAGAAACTGGATTGGTCGTAGTGAAGGTACACAATTTGCATTCCATGTACCTAAAATTGATAAAACCTTTGAAGTGTATACAACACGGGTGGATACTTTATTTGGTGTGTCCTATGTGGTGTTGGCACCAGAGCATCCATATGTAAAAGAATTGATTCAAGATGCATCCAATAAAGCAGAATTAGAAGCTTTTATTGAAACGTTACGTAATCAAAGTGATATTGAACGAACCTCTACAGAGGCAGAAAAAGTAGGTATGTTCACAGGTTCTTATGCGACACATCCAATTACTGACAAAGAAGTGCCGATTTGGATTGCTAATTATGTATTAGCAGACTATGGTACTGGTGCGGTTATGGGTGTTCCGGCTCATGATGAAAGAGACTATGCATTTGCGAAAAAATATGACTTACCTGTAAATTGGGTGATTCAAAATAATGCCCAAGATTTGGACTTCCAAACATTAGAGGATGCCTTTACAGAAGATGGTGTATTGGTGAACTCTGGTGATTTCAGTGGTAAAACATCCGAAGAAGCACGCCAAGCATTAGGTGATTATTTTACAGAACAAGGAACAGGTCGTAAGACTGTTAACTTCCGTCTTCGTGACTGGTTGATTTCTCGTCAACGCTACTGGGGATGTCCAATTCCAGTTGTATACTGCGAAAAATGTGGAGAGCAATTAGTTCCAGAAGATCAATTACCAGTAAAACTTCCAGAAGATGTATCCTTTGATGGTGGCGCTATTTCTCCATTGGCAACGTCGGAAACTTTCTTAAATGCGACTTGCCCATGCTGCGGTGGTCCTGCTCGTCGTGAAATCGATACGATGGATACATTCATTGATTCTTCTTGGTATTTCTTACGCTACACTGACGCTCGCAATGATAAAGAAGTGTTCAACAAAGAAATCGCGAAATACTGGATGAATGTTGACCAATACATCGGCGGTATTGAACATGCCATCTTGCACTTGTTATATGCTCGCTTTTTTGTAAAAGTATTGCATGACATTGGATTAGTAGAAGTAAATGAACCTTTCAAAGCTCTATTAACACAAGGTATGGTGTTGAAAGAAGGTTCAAAAATGTCTAAATCCAAAGGCAATGTAGTATCTCCTGAAGAAATCATTGCCAAATACGGTGCTGATACAGCGCGTTTATTCATTTTATTCGCAGCACCAGTAGATCGTGACCTTGATTGGAGTGACCAAGGGGTAGAAGGTTCCTATCGTTTCTTAGGTCGTGTATGGCGTATTATCGATACATACCAACAATTAGGTGAATCTGGACATCATGATAGCTTATCTAAAGATGAAACAGCATTACGCCGTGAGCTACATCGTGCTATCAAAAAAGTAACAGAAGACTTAGACGGTAAATTCAATTTTAATACTGCTATCAGTACTGTTATGGAATTGGTAAATGCTATGTACCAATTTAAAGATAGTCATGACACAGTACAAAGTGAGTTAGCAAAAGAATTAGTTGAAAAGTTAACATTGTTGTTAGCTCCGTTTGTACCACATATTACAGAAGAAATCTGGCATGAATGCGGATTTGAAGGCTCTGTACATGCTGAATCTTGGCCAACTTATGAAGAATCTGCTCTAGTAGTAGATGAGGTAGAAGTGGCAGTACAAGTGAATGGTAAAGTACGTGATAAATTGACTGTATCCGTTTCTTTATCGAAAGAAGAACTAGAAGCTGCTGTAAAAGCATTACCACGTGTACAAGAGTTTACAGAAGGTAAAACTATTGTGAAAGTGATTGTAGTACCTAAAAAATTAATTAATATTGTAGTCAAATAAAACGAGGTTCCTATGGAAAAACGTAAAGACTATATTAGCTGGGATGAATACTTTATGGGTGTTGCCATGTTAGCAGGGCAACGCTCTAAAGATCCCAACACCCAAGTAGGAGCTTGCATTGTGAGTGATGATAATAAAATTTTATCTATCGGTTATAATGGTATGCCCTTAGGTTGTGATGATGATGATTTTTCTTGGAATCGCAATCGGGATGAAGACAATAAATACTTTTATATCGTTCATAGTGAATTGAATGCCATATTAAATTATCGTGGTGGTTCTTTAGAGGGAAGTAAAATCTATGTCACTTTATTCCCTTGTAATGAATGTGCAAAAGCCATCATTCAAAGTGGCATTAAAGAAGTCATTTATTGGCGTGATGATTACAAAGATACACGAGAAGTGCAAGCATCAAAACGATTGTTTCAGACTGCGGGAGTAACGATTACTGCTTATGAACCAAGCGGTAGGCAATTATCTTTGCAGTTATAATTGAATAGGCTATATGTGTATATAATAAGGCTGAACTTGAGGATCTATTTCTAGGTTCAGCCTTTTACGTGTACATAGCATAATCTCGAACAAAAGAACGGCTAGTTCCAATTATGAACTAGCCGTCAGTATGTTCGATATTTATTTATTATTGCCTATTACTTTTTTGATAGCTTTTACGCCCTTAGAAGTAATGTTTTTACCAGTTTTTGTTAATCGTGTCCGAGTACGTGTTACTCGCCCCATTGCGGTAAGAGAAGTCTGCTTACGAGGCTTCATATCTCTTTCATTACCGAAGTCACCACGACGAATACTAGTAGCCTTGACTTTTTCAGAACCAACAGAACGTTGTAATTCTTTCATAATTATTTTTGGTTCTACAGATTTTTCAAATGTATATACATCGGCTGCTACATACCCTAATTGTGGGTAAGCGTGTAGAATTACATGGCAGTGATGGGATACGGCTACCAAGAAAATTTCATCTTCAAGAATTTGGCAGTCTATTTCCTCAACACATTGGTTTGTAATTGCTAAAGCATTCACAATAGCATCTTGTAGAGTAGCCGGAGATTCTATTTTTTCGTCAATACATGAATACAAATCAATTAAAACATGTTCACCTAAAACGTGCATATTGTCACCTACTTTCATCAACTTTATATAT
>UQVF01000047.1 GCA_900544365.1 uncultured Veillonella sp.
TATAGAAATAATACTATCTATGATTTATTGATATAACAAATATAGTCTATTTCTATTTATATGTGTAATATTTGTTATAGACAAGGCAACTACCTATATATCAGCAGCCTCAATCCATTCTTGCAAATCTTCTTCGCCACCGATGATATCTTCATCGTATGTCCCAGCTAGTTCTGGATAGCGACATACTTCAATAGTATACAAAATTGCTTCATCCCGACCATTACGGAAGGTACCAATCCACACACCACGAATCGTAGATTCGTACCATTCTACTGGTTGATCTGTGTCTTTCAAATGTATTGTCACATCACCACGACCTAATGTTTCTAATACTTCCACTTGCTCTTCCATCGTAAGTCCAGTGTTTTCCACATAAATCGTGTAGGTTTCACCTGTTTTACGCAACTGTTGCAGAGCATTTTTCAATTCTTGAAATACCGCTTTTACACGGCCAAATTCATTTTGCATAGAAACTCCTTATCCAATTATTACAGTTTTATAGTATGTAGCAGACTATTCTTCTTTTCCTTTCACAGGACTAGCTGTTACATACCAACTAGATAAAACCGCCAGCACCCGTTCTTTTACTTCTACTACCGCAGCTTGTGTAGCATCACTCAAGGTAAGGCCTAATTCTAAACTTTCAGGTTCTACACCGATCACAACGGCATCTTCTAAAGGATCTTCTTGTAATGCACGGATACGTAAAATATCTTGCATCCCTACTTCATGCACAGAAATAGCGTCTGTAAAATATGTATTCATCTCCTCATGAGGAAATTCATATACTGTCCCTGGTACATCTCCACCATTAATAGCATCTACTAATAATAATTTCTTCATACCACGCATATACGTAAGAAGTTCCATGCCCATGGTTCCACCATCAATAATGGTAATAGGAGGATTAAATACATAATCCTCCCGTAACTGGTTTACCACATGGACACCAAATCCCTCATCAGTAAGTAAAATATTTCCTACCCCTAATAGTACAATAGGATTACTTTTTAGTTGGTCCATATAAATCCTCTATATCTTCTGGATCTTCTGGGTAAAACTTCATACCCGATACCATACTGGATACTTCCCCAGACTCTTCCATAACATCCTCGCGGAATGCAAAATATACATGAATAATAGTAAAGAGCAAAAATCCCCAAGCAATGTAATGATGAATAATATGTACTTCATATTCTGTAAATAAGAGATTTACAGGATTGAACACTTGAGCTACCCATGTATCTGGATATACTTGTGCGTACATAGCAAGGCCTGTACAGATTTCCAAGAAAATCATAATGTAGACAGCTACATAACTAGTACGCGCCACAGAATTACGTAAAAAACGATGTTCACGTTGCTGCGGTAACATTAGATAATGCTTAACCGTATCCAATAGCCCCACCCAATAAGATTTTTTATGAAATCTTGGAAACAAGCGATCTCCACGGTAGCGTATAGCTCCATAAATACGGAATACAAGAGAAGCAATTAATATATAAGCTGCTATAAAATGAATCTTACGAATCATCTCCATGGAAAACCAACCACCTACAGCAATAGTTGGTTCCGCACTCCCTGGAGTAGCATGGAAACCTGGATTACCAATGTATAACCCAGTCCAAAACAGAGCCGTTACACAAAGGACCATTGTCCAGTGAAATACGCGAAGCCATAAACTAAATACACGATAAGGCTTTTTATTTAACGGTAACATAGATTAGCCTCCCACTATTTACATAGGGCATCTGTATTAACAGATACAATTTTTTCACCTTTTTTATTGTACAAATGTGTAGCACATGCTAAACAAGGGTCAAAAGAGTGTATACCTTTTAAAATTTCTAGTGGCTTATCCGCTACTTTAACCTTTGTATCCATCATATTTGACTCGTATGCACCATGTTCACCGGCAATAGTTTTTGGACATGCATTCCACGTAGTAGGTACAATACATTGATAGTTATCTACACGACCATCCTTGATGACACACCAGTGACCTAAACCACCCCGTGGCGCATCTAACAACCCCACACCTTTAGCCTCTTTCGGCCAAGAATTAGGATCAAATTTGCGAGTATCTGCTACTACAGTATCACCTGTTTTGATGTTTTCAACTAAGCGATTATAGAAATGTTGACTCAAATTCGCTGCCACTTGTGCATCCAAACCACGTGCAGCTGTACGTCCCACTGTGGAACACATCCACACGTGAGCTGGAACTCCTAGCACTTTGGACACGGCATCAATTTGATCTACCATCATTTTCTCAGCCCAAGTTGGTTCTTTGATGATGCCTTGTTTTACTTTTACATAAACAACGATATATTTCGCTAATGGCCCCACTTCACAAGCCTTACCTTTAAATGTTGGAGATTTAATCCAAGAGTATTTTTTCTCCTCATCTAAGAATTCCCATTTTTTATTAGTTCCTGTTTTAGGTCCCGTAAAAGCTGGTTTCGTTATACCTTCAATTGGATGCAACGATGTCTCCCCATTTGGATATTCAAACCAAGAGTGATTAATTTCCTCTGACAAGAAATCTGGATTCATCAAGTCTTCACCTTCTAATGCTGTAAAGGTAGCTTTTTCCCATCCTAGTTCAAAGTTTTCTACTACTCCATTAGCACGGACAAGGGATTTTTTAAAGAAATCTCCATCTTTGATACCTGTATAGGCATCATCTGGATAGCCACCGTAAGCAAGTACACGTTTTTTGGCTAATCCACCACCATCAACCATACCAGCTTTCACATATAAATGACCAATCGCTAATAAGTCTGGTAAGTAGAAATAATTGACCAAATCTTTCGCTAACGAAATTGATTCATCTACGCTAGCTAAACGAGCTGCATTCACGGGAGCATTCATATCATCTATAGAAATAGAGCAAGGCATACCGCCTACAATATAATGAGGATGTGGGTTTTTACCGCCAAAGATAACATGTGGTGTTACAATATCACGTTGACGATCTAGAATTGTCAAATAGTGAGAAATCGCCATCAAATGCACTTCTGGAGGTAATAATTGATAATCTGGATGATCCCACCATTGAGCAGAGAAAATCCCTAATTGTCCACTTTCCACAATTTTCTTAACTTTTGTTTGAATCGCCGCATAATACGTCGCATTTCCTTTAGGAAATTCTTTTGGGTACGCCGATGTAGCGGACTCTAATTCTTTTGGTTGTAATCCACTTACATTGTATGTATCTAAGACTTGCTGTTGTAACTCTGCTGTTTTTTTAGGATCTGCTTTTAATGCTTCTACAGGGCTAACCCAGTCGAGAGCATGCAAATGATAGAAATGCACAATATGATCGTGTGTATCTAAACAACTATGCATTATATTTCGAATATAGTTTGCATTCTTAGGAATTTGGATACCCAATGCATCCTCTACCGCACGAAGGGATGCCAAAGCATGAGTGGACGTACATACGCCACAAATACGTTGTACAAAGGCCCATACATCACGAGGGTCACGATTTTTAGCTACTAATTCAATACCACGCCAAGCTGTACCACTGGATAAAGCATCTTGTACCTTACCTGTGGACTCATCTACACTAACTTCTACACGCAAGTGACCTTCAATACGGGTCACTGGATCCACTACAACTCGTTTCATTATTGGTCACTACCTTTCTGCACTTCTTGTTGCTTTGCTTCTTGTTCCGCTAAATATTTTTTCTCTTCTTGAATAGAGTCATATTTATGTTTAGCCAATGTAATACCACCATGAGCCACTACAGCACCAAATGCGCCAAATCCAGCAATTGTACCTAATGTATCCACATCGGTAATTGTATTTGGTGTATGAATATTAGGCAATCGTTGGTAGAAATTGTCATTGTCCCAGAACCCTTTTTCAGAACAACCAATACAACCATGTCCAGATTGAATTGGATAGGACAAACCATTCCACCAGCGTAAGTTACCACAAGAGTTATACGTTTCTGGTCCACGGCAGCCTACTTTATATAGACACCATCCTGCTTTAGATGCATCATCATCAAAGTGCTCAACAAATAATCCTGAATCAAAGAAAGGACGACGGTAGCAAGTATCGTGAATACGATTTCCATAGAATTGTTTTGGTCTTCCTTCCACATCAAGAGGTGGGATTTCACCAAATAGAGCATAATGCATGATGACCCCAGTCATTACCTCTGGAATCGGAGGACATCCTGGAACTTTGATAATTTTTTTCCCTTTTACGATAGAAGAAACAGATACTGTATTCGTTGGGTTCGGTTTCGCTGCCTGAATACCACCCCAAGCAGCACAGGATCCATATTCAATAATGAAAGCAGCGCCTTCTGCACATTCTTTCAATACATCTACGAATGGTCTTCCACCTACTTGGCAGTAAGAGCCATTTTCATCCAATGGCACCCCGCCTTCCACGGCCAACACGTATTTACCTTTTTTTGTTTCTAATAAATGATGCAAATGATGCTCAAACGGTTCACCTGATGCCGCTGCCAAAGTATCATCATACTCTAAAGCAATCATATTTAAAATTACATCAGATGCGAAAGGCGATGTAGAACGAATAAACGATTCGTCACATCCTGTACATTCATGCCCATGTAACCAAATCACCGTAGGTAATTCTTTAGACTCTGCTGCCGCTACGACTTTATTTGTCAATGCTGGTGGTAATCCCAAAATAGCTGTTAAGGCTACACAGGATTTCATAAATGTACGTCGGCTTAATTTACGTTCTTGGAATAACTTCCAAAGACTATTCAATGATTCTTTCACAAAAAAGCCCCTTTCTTGCAATAACTTTATAGCGTCTATACAAATTAGATTTATATCCATAGTATACCATGGTGGACCGCTTCACCTATAGAATATAAATCACTAATACATAAAAAAAATTTTATAACCCACATTTATATTTTTAATAGTTTACGTACAGTTTCTGCCTGTTTGTAGCCACCAATACGATCTTTTTCTTTTCCTTTTTTATAGCAAATAATCGTTGGCACCCCTTGTACATTTTCTTTTAAAGCAATATCTTTTGCATTATCAATATCAATAGCAATCATTCTTGCTATACCCTGTAGTTCATCATGCAATATATCTAATTCTTCTTTCATAGATTGACACGGAGAGCACCACTCTGCTGTAAAACAAGCTAAGACGATTTCATCCTCACCTTTTACAACAGCTTTAAAGTCTTCATGGTTATTAATCATTTCTAATTTCATTACATTACCTCCTACAATAACAAAACCGCTCCGAAGAGCGGTTTTGCGCAAGCAATCAATAAGCCGAGTTCTGTCCTGCTTTCGCAGTGGCGATTATCTTTCTAGGCGCATAGTTACCTATACGCTCAAGCGGCACAACCCGAAAGGTAGGCGGGCAACCCTTAACCCTTTCCTATTCGGCCTTGCTCCGGATGGGGTTTACCGAGCATACATGTTACCATGTACCTGGTGCGCTCTTACCGCGACCGTTCCACCCTTACCACCCGAAGGTGGCGGTTTACTTTTCTGTGGCACTATTCCCTATGGTTACCCACGCCGGCCGTTAGCCGGCATCCTGCCCTATGGAGCTCGGACTTTCCTCAAGTCATACGACTTGCAATCGCCTTTCATACTTACTGTTTAAGTCTAGCATAGACCTTTCATGTGGTCAATAGCTCTTCTTTTTATTATAACCGAAACTGCCTATACTTCAAAGAAAAAATCTCTTTGTACCTTACTTTCTATGACTTCAACTTCTTCCGCTGTAAAACTCTTTTCTATCATTTGTTTTAACAGCGTTTGACTCATATATTCTGTACCATAATGACCTGCATCTACCACAGTAATCCCTAGCTCTTTCGCTAGTTGCATATCATGGTATTTTACATCTCCAGTAATATACACATCTGCCCCTCGTTTTGCAGCTGTCTTGATAAACTCTGCTCCACTACCAGTGCATAAAGCAACTCTTTGAATCTCCGTTCGCTTAACTCCGCCCCAACGTATTCGACTATGTGGAAATACACTAGTCAATAATTCACTAAACTCTTGTATCGATAGAGACTGAGATAAGTTCCCAATGCGCCCAATATAATGTGTATCATGAGCATTTTCTAATGCCACTACATCGTAGGCAATTTCTTCATACGGATGCGCCGCTTCCATCGCCGATAGAACCTGACATAATATTTTTTTTGGTACTACCGTTTCCACTCGCTCCTCGCGTACCGTTTCCATCGTTCCTTCATGACCTATAAAAGGGTTCGTTCCCTCCAACGGTAAAAACCGACCTTCTCCAGCCACTGAAAAACTACAATGACTATACGTTCCAATATGACCTGCCCCCGCATCACCCATGGCTTTACGTAGTTGCTCACTATGTGTAACCGGCACATATACAGCCACTTTATAAGATATATCGCGGCCTGTTTCCTCTAATCCTTCTACATTTTGTAGCCCTAATCGAGTAGCTACTTCATCATTGAGACCACCACGTGTGACATCTAAATTCGTGTGAGCACTATATACATTCATATTATGCGTCAGTATATCACTAATCATTTTTCCTTGCACGGTATCTATATTAACCGATTTAATTCCCTTAAAAATCATCGGATGATGCGTTACAATAGCATCCACATGTTCTTCTATCGCCTCAGCTATTACTTCTGGAGTCACATCTAAGGCTGTCAATACTCTATTAACTGGTGAAGCCATAGAGCCTACTTGTAAACCACAATTATCCCAAGACTCTTGTAATTGCAACGGAGCCTGTCCTTCTATAGCCATTGCAATATCTTTCATAATAACCATATATACCTCCTGTCCGCCATCTCTAATCGTAAAATACTTTCATTTTATATGTATCAACCATGATACTGAATATGTTCTCTTCTTATCATTTCGTATCTGTCTAAACTATCAGACCCTGTAGTTCTTGAATCTCATTTTGCATCGCTTCAATAGCATCACTAGACTTCGACGCTTCACGCATATGTTTCAATATGGATTGTAATGCATCTATTCTTCGTTCTATATATCCTATCCAAACTGGAGATTGTTCTTTTTGTAATAGTGCACCATATTCCCATAACATTGATGTATTAGGCAAGCTCTTATACACGGATGTAGCTCCTCGCTCTACTAACCATATGTCATAATATTGATTACCCTCTACTAAGCATCTTTCCTGGACAATACCATATCCTAGATCTACTAAAAATTGTTTCAACTCGCGCCGATGACTTTGTGGCTGTAATACATACGTAGTTAATAATTCAGGTCCTACTGTAATGATATGTTGCATCAATTCACCACCCATACCACAAATAACAGCGCAGTCAACCTCTCCCTTTGTGGTAGCAGCTAATCCATCTCCTAATCTACATGTAATATACTCATCTAATTTCCGCTCCTTCACTAATCCTTTAGCAGACTCCAAAGGCCCTTGGTTGACATCAATAGCAATTACTTGTTTAGCCACTCCCGTTTCTATACATGCTACCGCTAAGTAACCATGATCTGTTCCTACATCTGCTACTGTTTTGCAGCGTGGAATCATATGTAATACTTGTTCTAATCGTTTTGAAAGTGCCATATCTACGCTCACACCTCTAATCTATCTTTACCGGTAAATATCATATTATTACCTGTCATTTCTCTTTTATTATATAATGAACCTTTATAGATAACAAAAAAACCATCTCACAATGTGAGATGGTCTCTTATGGTGGGCCCACCTGGATTTGAACCAGGGACCGACCGGTTATGAGCCGGTTGCTCTACCCCTGAGCTATAGGCCCTCGTTTGGTGCGGATGATGGGACTTGAACCCATACGAGCGTACGCTCACCACCCCCTCAAGATGGCGTGTCTGCCATTCCACCACATCCGCATGAGGATATGTATATGGTGCCTCAGGGCAGAATCGAACTGCCGACACACGGATTTTCAGTCCGTTGCTCTACCGACTGAGCTACCGAGGCAAACTATGTAAAATATATGAGTTTACTTAAAAATAGGTAAAAAAAATGGCGACCCCGATCGGATTTGAACCGACGATCTTCGCCGTGACAGGGCGACATGTTAACCGCTACACCACGGGGCCGTGTACTGAGTACTTATATACTATACCATAGGTATTACATCTTTGCAATACCTATGGGCAATTTTATGCATTCCGAAAATGCATAGGTGTTCTTTTAATAGCAATTTGGCTTCCGATCACGGAACACATTGATTTTAGCACGGATATCTTTCACTATATCTACATCGATAGTGACTGTTTGTATTTGCGGTGTTTCATCGCACTCTAGTAATACTTCACCCCACGGATCTACCACCATAGAATGTCCTGCCATTGACAATTTACCAATAGTTCCACAACCATTGACGCTACAAAAATACATTTGATTTTCTATAGCTCTTGCTTGATTCAATATTCTCCAATGATGCAAGCGTAACAGTGGCCATTGAGCAGGCAAAAAGAACAGCTCTATTCCTTGTAATGCAGATTTACGAATTAACTCAGGAAATCGAATATCATAACATGTTGCACTGGAGCAAAGCACGCCATCTAATTCAAATTGATGAATAGCCGTACCACCTGTAAAATATTGTTCTTCTTTGGCAGGACTAAATCCATGCATTTTATCATAGGTAGATAGTAATTCCCCTTTGCGGTTATACACATAGGTTCTATTGTAAATAGAGCCTTCTTCTTTGACAGCTACTGATCCACCAAAGATATTCACATGCTCCGATTGTGCCAATTCGCCTAGCAAAGCTTGCGCCCGTTCCCCTGATTCATCTGCCAGCGCATGTAACTCCGGACCCGTCATAAAGCCCGTATTCCAAGTTTCTGGTAATACTACTACATCTACACCCTGATCAGTCACAGCTCGCACCTTTTCTGCTAAGGCCTCAAAATTTCTATCTACTTGTCCAACCTCTGTAGCCAATTGAACAATTCCTATTCTTAACTCTCTCATAGTTCCTCCTAGATGTGCCATGCCATATGGTCTGTAAACTCATTTGGCTCTAATGGCAAAGCGTGACGACGTGGTATATAGGAATCTTTATCAAAGCGATCTACCTTAGGTCGACGATAAATGATATGGTCCGGTTCCGTTTCAAAAATAATCACATTTTTAGGAACATCTCGCTTAATCACTAAATTGCAGCCTATTTTCGACCCTTTCCCTACCGTAATATCACCCAGCACCTTAGTCCCAGCACCTATCAGCACATCATCTTCTACTGTAGGGTGGCGTTTAATCTTCCTAGAATCCATACCGCCTAATGTAACCCCATGGAAAAGAGTCACATTATCTCCTATAATAGCGGTTTCACCAATTACAACCCCCATGCCATGGTCAATAAATAATCCCTTGCCAATCTTCGCCCCTGGATGAATTTCTATACCAGTCACACGACGGGAATGCAATGCCACTCGTCTGGCTAAGGTAAACCACCCCATTCTATATAAACGGTGTGCGAAGAAATGCCAAAATAATGCTGTTATATGTGGATATGTCCAAACTACCATAAACCAAGAGGTGGCTGCTGGATCTGATTGTAATACGCGCTGTATATTGTATCGAATAGAATTCCATACCTCTCTCATAAATACCTCCCTATACAGAGATAGCATGGCCTAGACCATGCTATCTTTTTGTATCACAATCGATTACGAATGAATCCAATCTACACTGTCAAATTGAATCATAGATAGATATTTTTCAACTCCATCTGGAGCTACAACAACAACATCTACATCTGGAAATTTACGTCCGTATTGGCGAGCTACCACAATAGCTGCCGCTGAAGAAATACCAATACCTATGCCGGTTTCACGCATAAAGTTACCTACTTCTTCAATCGCATCTTCGTCTGTTACGGTTTGCACTTCATCCATCAAGGAAGAATCAAAATTTTCCGGAATAAAGCCTGCACCAATCCCTTGAATTTTATGAACTCCACCAGTGCCACGAGAAATAACCGGAGACCCTTCTGGCTCTACTGCCACTGCTTTAATATACGGATGTTGCTCTTTTAGAGCTTTTGTTACTCCTGTAAAGGTACCACCTGTACCAATACCGGCTACAAAAATACCTACATTAGGTACATCCCGCAAAATTTCTTTTGCTGTCGTCTCATAATGTGCATGAGGATTGGCAGGATTCACAAATTGTCCTAATGTCACTGCATTTGGATAATTATCAAGAATTTCTTGAGCTTTACCAAGCGCACCTTTCATCCCCAATTCTTTAGGCGTTAAAATCAATTGTGCACCATAAGCTTTAATTAATTCACGACGTTCTTTACTCATACTTTCGGGCATGATAATAATTGTTTTGATTGATAACATAGCGCCTAGCATAGCTAAAGCAATACCCGTATTACCGCTAGTTGCTTCTACAATAATGGTATCATTCTTAATTAAGCCTTTTTCCTTCGCATCTTGTAGCATACCAAGAACTGCGCGATCTTTCACACTTCCACCAGCATTATATTTTTCAAGTTTTACATATACATTAGTATCTGGAATTTGATACATTGGTGTATTTCCAATTAAGTCAATTGCATTTTTCACAATAGCCATAATAATTCTCCTCTACTTAGACTTCAATATAAAACACCTAAATTTATTCCTATTTTATAAGTGGGATTTGATTTTGTCAACTATATTTTTCTCAGAATTCCAATTATTTTGATTGAAAGCCACCATGCCCCATACGAATACAATCTTCTTTTGTAATCCGCACATCTGCTAACAAACGTGGTGTAATCACATCAAAAGCACTCGGATTATTGTATAATACACCCCCTGGTACACCAAGAACTGGCGTTCCATCCTCTAAATAAGCAATGCAAACCATGGAGCCCGGTAGCACCGGCAACCCATACGTTACCAGTTCTTTCGCACAGCGCGCAATAGCTCCCGGTGTTAAGTCATCAGGGTCCACACTCATACCGCCAGTGCAAAAAATAATCTCCGCCCCTTGAGCCTTCACCTTATCAATGGCATTTACAATTCGATCCGTATTATCCGGCACAATTTCATGAGCCACTAATGTAACACCGTAGTCCGCTACACGTTCTTGAATCACCGCTGTAAACGCATCTTGAATGCGCCCCGCAAAGACTTCACTGCCCGTCGTAACAATCCCCATTTTCTTACGCATAAATGGGTGCACTTGTATAATTGGCTCTTTCCCTGCGCGTAGGCGTTTAGCTTCTTCTAATTGCCACGTTTCTAATAAAAGAGGGATACAGCGCATACCTGCTACTGCCTGACCTTCTTTCACAGGCGTTCCATGTAAACGTGTGACAATAGTCAGTTCCCCTATACTATTAATCTCATAGAGTCCTTCCACATCAACTGTCAATACACCATCGTGATTCGCCAAGGCTTCAATTTTACCTTGTTGTACAGGAGTAGGTATGAGAGATGGATGCTCACAGAACCGATATAGTTCTTCAGCTACTTGCTCTTCATGAACCAAATCATAATCAGACTCTTCCATTACATAAATATGTTCTTTTCCAAGCTGTAGTAATAATGCCACATCTTCTTCACGAATAATATGTCCTCGTTTAAACGGTGTATCCTTTACCTCACCGATAACGATACGTACAATATCGTGGCAAAGTGCTTGACCTACTGCATCTCTAACATGTATTTCTTTCATTCTAGTATCCCCACATTCGTTTACCAATGGTGAAAGCTAGCCCACATAGGCCATACCCAACTAATACCTGCCCTCCCATGTAGGATAGCATAAACCACAGACCTTTTTCCTGTAGCATGTATCCTTCAAAAATAAAGGTAGAAAACGTTGTGAGCCCACCTAAAAAACCTGTAATACAAAGTAGCTTTATCCAAGATGTTAAATTAGGATGGCCCTCAATATAGGCCATACCTATCCCAATTAATAAGGAACCTATAATATTCACAAACACCGTTCCCCATGGATAAATTCCCATTTTAGTAGCCATAAACTGTCCTATACTATAGCGCGTTATCGCCCCTATGGCACTTCCAATGGCTACTGCTATATATACATTCATATTGAAACTCCTTTATTTCTTTATTATACACTACACTAAGATGTTTACATACTATAGCCAGAAAATTTTATTCTTCTTTTTTATATAAGATGTAATAGTTCTAGACTATATAAAGAAACAAAGAAAAAGAACTGCCTATTCCTAAGCAGCTCTTTTTATATTGCATTACTTTCCAGGATGTTTCACCAAATCTTGGCCTGCAATACCCGGGCGTGTCATTTCTTTTGGAGAAAGAATATAATCCATTTCTTCTTTTGTTAACAACCCTTGTTCTAGGATAATTTCTTTCACACTTCGATCAGACTCTAAGGCTTCTTTTGCTAAAGCAGAAGCATTTTCATAACCGATATGTGGTAACAAGGCTGTTACGATACCCACAGAACGTTCTAACCAATATTCACATTGTTCTGTATCTACTTCAAGGTCAACCAATAATTTATCTACAAATGTATTAACTGCATTTTTTAAGTAACACATAGAGTTGAACAAGTTATACGCAATTACCGGTTCCATAACATTTAGTTCAAATTGTCCATTTTCTACACCTAGAGAAATCGTTAAATCATTACCGATAACTTGGTAACACGTTTGATTCAACACCTCTGCAATAACTGGATTAACCTTACCTGGCATAATGGAAGAGCCTGGTTGGCGGGGAGGCAATTTTAACTCACCAATACCACAACGAGGGCCTGATGCCATCAAACGGAAGTCATTAGCCATTTTAATTAACACAAGTGCGGTTACTTTCAATCCAGAGGAAATATCAGCAAACACATCTGTATTATTAGTGGCATCCACCAAATTGTCAGCTGTAATAAACGGCTCACCTACAACACGTGATAGTTCATCTACGACAGCCTTAATATAGGTAGGCTCAGCATTTAATCCAGTACCTACGGCAGTAGCTCCCATATTTACCGTATGTGCCTCTAACATAGCAGATTTAATACGACGAATACCACGACGCACACCAGATGCATAGGCACCCATTTCTTGACCTAATGTGATAGGTACCGCATCTTGCAAATGAGTACGTCCCATTTTTAAAATTTCTTTGTATTCATCTGCTTTTTTATCTAATTCATCTGCCAAACGTCGAAGAGCCATTAACAAAGGTTTACTTTTCATAATTGCACACACTTTGATTGCCGTTGGAAATGTATCATTAGTAGATTGAGCCATATTCACATGGTTATTAGGAGATACAATGTCATACTGACCTTTTTCATATCCTAAGATTTCTAATGCACGATTCGCTAAAACTTCATTCATATTCATATTGAAAGAAGTTCCCGCCCCTCCTTGGATAGGGTCTACCGGAAATTGATCATTGAAATTACCGCGTACTACTTCATCTGCCGCACGACTAATAGCTTGACCGATTTTTTCGTCTAGACGACCTGTGCTCATATTTGCTAATGCACAAGCTTTTTTTACCATAGCCATTGCTTTCACAAAATCTAAGTCGATTTGTTTTCCAGTAATAAAAAAGTTTTCAATACCACGTAAAGTTTGCACACCATAGTACAACTCATCCGCCAATTCCAATTCTCCTAGAAAATCATGTTCTTTTCTCATAGTATACCTCATTTCATACAACATCAGATGTATCTGCATCTGCTGTATAACCTTTGTTTATATGATATACCCATATTATATCATGTATCTTGTATACATAATAGAGACATACTTTCTAGTTATGAATAATAGCGCCTTGCAGAGCTTTTTAAATAACTAAAAATCATAGAAATTATCATTTTTAATCATTTTTATACATTTCTATAGACTATATATGAATTCACATAATATAGAAATTACATTCAATAGAAATTAAACTCTATGTCACAAGATTCCTCCATTATATAAAAGCATATAAAAAGTGGTTGCAACCGCACGCCAAAAAGCATGAAAAGTGGTTGCAACCGGGTAGCAACGATTTCAATTTATACCCTTTTAACTCCCTTTTAGAAAACAAGAAACCCAGTAACTAGGCTAGTTACTGGGTTTTCATTTTGTATTGAATTATTCTGCTGTGAATGGCAACAACGCAATTGCACGAGCACGTTTAATAGCAAGTGTTAATTTACGTTGATGTTTAGCACAAACACCAGAAATACGACGTGGAAGAATTTTGCCACGTTCAGTCGTAAAACGACGAAGTTTAGCAATATCTTTATAGTCGATTTGATCAGCATGGTCAACACAGAAGTTACATACTTTTCTTCTTGGTTTTCTGCCTCTATCTCTTCTCATTGAGAAACCTCCTTTGATATAGTTGTGGAGTCCTTAGCTTAGAACGGGATTTCTTCACCTGATCCTGCGCCTGTACTAGCACCAGGACCTGCACCAAAATCATCGAAATTGGATGCGCCGCCATCGAAAGCATCAAAAGTTTGTGTATCTAAAGCTTGTCCAACGAAATTGGCAACTACTTCAGTGACATATCGTTTTGTACCATCTTGTGCATCGTAAGAACGTGTCGCAATACGACCTTCTACAAAGCAACGGCTACCTTTACGCAAATTTCCCGCAGCTTCTCCTAATTTTCCCCAAGCTACACAATTAACAAACGCAGTTTGTTCTTTAGTCTCACCGTTTTGATCCACATAGGTATTGGATGCAGCTACTGTAAAAGTAGCAACAGCACGACCAGTTTTTGTATAACGCACCTCAGGGTCACGAGCTAAATTTCCTAAAAGTTGTACAGAATTCATATTCCTAACCTCCTCAGGCTATTATTGTTCGTGTTTTACAATCAGGTGTCTAAGAACGTTATCGTCGATTTTAAGTACGCGGTCGATCTCTTTGATTTCGCTAGGAGCTGCTTCAAAGTTAATCAATACGTATACGCCATCAGTATGTTTGTTTACTGCATAGGCTAAACGGCGTTTACCCCAAACGTCAACTTTCTCAACTGTACCGCCAACACGAGCAATCAAAGCCTCGATTTTATCGAAAGTAGCTTTATTTGTCTCTTCATCAGCCGGTTTCACAATCACCATGACTTCGTATTTGTTCATACAAAATCACCTCCTCTTTCGGACTAACGCCCCTATCTCACATAGGGGTAGGAAGATGCTTACCATCAATAAGCCTTATTATTGTACACTATTCCTCCTAGAATTGCAAGGAAAACATGAAAATAGACACAGCTCCAAAGGAACCATGTCTATCTTATTATGATACAAATCGTATGCGTTAGATTAAGCTTCTGCTTGTTTAGTTAATTTAGCATAACTTTCCGCTTCTACCTCTTCTTGTGTTCTCATATCTTGTGGTAAATCAGATAAGCGAATCCAGCTACGGATAGCTTCTACTAATACAACAAGAATCATAATGAACATAGCTACAGAGAAGGCAACTAAAGTCCATTTACCAGCTGGAACATAGTTGTAGAATACGTTTTCATAGTCGGCGCCAACCGCCACAATAGCCATAAGGATAGTTGGAATACCTGTTACCCAAGCGTATCGTTTTTTTCCTAGACGCATAATAATCGTCGTACTTACAGCCAATGTCATCGTACCTAATAATTGGCTCTATAATAAATGTTGGGGCTACTCATATAAGAGTAGCTGCCAACATTCTTT
>UQVF01000048.1 GCA_900544365.1 uncultured Veillonella sp.
TTGCCAGCTGGTTCCCTCAAATTGTTAATGCCTTTGTATTACCATATTCCAATGGGTTTACAGAAGGATGTAATAATAACATTAAAGTGTTAAAGAGAATAAGTTATGGGTTGCGCCATTTTGAACGCTTCAGAGTTCGTATACTTTTATTGAGCAAAAATAATAGCACGAGCTATTTTCATACCTCGTGCTAAGAACTCTTTATATGAGTAGCCCCCACATTTGACAAAGAGCCGGAAATTAGAATGCTGGAACAATAGATCCTTTGAATTCTTCTTGGATAAATTTGCGTACTGGTTCAGATTGGTAAATAGACAATAATTTTTTGTATGTTTCATTGTTTACGTCATCTGTACGAACAGCAATTACATTCGCGTATGGAGAATCTGTGCTCTCCACCACAACTGCATCTTTTTGTGGGTTTAAGCCCGCTGGGATGGCATAATTTGTATTAACTGCTGCTACATCAACATCATTTAAGGAGCGAGCAATTTGTGCTGCTTCTAATTCACGGATTTCCAAGTTTTTAGGATTACCCGTAATGTCAGCTACGGAAGATTTAACACTGCCCCCATCTTTCAATGTAATTAAGCCTGCTTGTTGTAATAACAACAAGGCACGGCCACCATTTGTTGGATCATTTGGAATCGCCACTGTTGCACCATTAGGTACTTCTTTTAAATCTTTGTATTTATTGGAGTAAATTCCCATTGGCAATAGGATTGTTTTACCAATAGATTGAATTTTTAGCCCTTTATCTTTTACCATATTATCCAAGAATGGTTGATGTTGGTAAGAGTTTACATTTAATTCTTTTTGATCTAAGGCAATATTTGGTTGGATGTAATCGCTAAATTCAACCACTTCAATATTCAGCCCTTGTTTTGCTGCTTCTTGTTTTACAAACTCCATCACTTTTGCATGTGGACCTGCTGTGACACCTACTTTGATTGGTGCATCTGCTGCTGGTTTTGTTTCTTCTTTACCACACCCTGCTAATAGCAGCACTAAGGATGCGATGGCTAATAAGCCTACTAAAATACGCTTCATAAGTATCTCCTTTATTTTTTATTTACTTTACGGGATAAGTAGTCACCTAAACTTTGGATGACTTGTACTAATACAATTAAAATGACAATCGTGGCTAACATCACGTCCCCTTGGAAACGTTGGTATCCATAGCGGATGGCAATATCTCCAAGGCCACCTCCACCGATCGCCCCTGCCATAGCAGAATAGCTAATTAAATTAACAATTAGAACTGTAATATTATCGATTAATGTTGGTAATGCTTCTGGCAACAATACTTTCCAAATAATTTGTAATGGCGTTGCACCCATAGATTGTGCCGCCTCAATGACACCACCGTTAACTTCTTTAATTGCTGTTTCCACTAATCGCGCCAAGAATGGAATAGCCGCCAATGTCAATGGCACACAAGCTGCTGTAGTACCAATAGATGTACCTGCCACTAAGCGAGTAAATGGAATGATGGCTACCATCAAAATGATGAAGGGAATGGAACGTGTGGCATTTACGATAGCCCCCAGGACTTTGTTTATCGTTTCATTTTGCATGATATGCCCGCGACTAGTGATGACTAAGATAACGCCCAAAGGAACCCCTAATAGAACGGCTACCACAGTGGAAATCACCGTCATTTGTACAGTTTCCAAGAAGCCTTGTAACAATAAATTAATGATTTGCTGTGACATAACCGATCACCTCGCTTCCAATTGGTAAATTATGTAAATACTCGATAGCCGCTTCCGATTTAGCACGTTCGCCTTTTAATTCTACAATTAAATGACCAAAGCTCATATCTTGAATATAGTCCACCCCGCCAAACAGAATACTTACATCTGTATCAAACTTACGGATAATGCTTGCCACTACAGGTTCATCTGTTACATTGCCTTTGAAAGTCAATCGTACAATCGGATTGGCCCCTGCTACCCAAGTTTCATTCAATGTCAAGTGAGCCAAAGCATCCTCTGGTAAATCATGGCTGATAATAGCAGACACGAACTCTTTTGTGGTAGCTTCTTTTGGTTCTGTGAACACATCTACAACAGGACCTTCTTCAATGATCGTACCACCTTCGATAACGGCTACACGATCACAAATCTCCTTGATGACATTCATTTCATGAGTGATTAACACAATCGTTAAATTCAATCGACGGTTGATATCTTTCAACAATGCTAAAATAGATTTAGTCGTTTGTGGGTCAAGTGCAGATGTAGCTTCATCACACAACAACACTTTCGGATTGCTAGCTAAAGCACGGGCAATACCAACACGTTGTTTTTGTCCACCAGACAATTGAGATGGATAATTATCTAATCGATCCGACAATTTTACAATATCCAAGATTGGTAAAATACGTTCTCTAATTTCATCTTTTGACAACCCTTGCAATTCCAATGGGAATGCCACATTTTCATAGACTGTGCGGGATGAAAGTAAATTAAAGTGTTGGAAAATCATACCGATATGTTTACGTTCTTCACGCAATTCCGCTGTGTTCAACTTCGTTAAATCTACACCATCCACAATAACAGAACCAGATGTAGGACGTTCCAACATATTGATACAGCGAATCAAAGTGGACTTACCGGCACCAGATTGACCGATGACCCCAAAAATTTCGCCTTCTTGTATAGTTACATTAATTTCTTTCAAGGCTTCCACACGGACAGCACCTTCATAGATTTTTTGAATCTGTTTAAGTTCTATCATGAAATCCTCTCCTTTTCAAACTAAATAAAATAAGAGCTCTCAGTAACCTAAGAGCTCTTGGGTATGCCTAAATTGTACAATGTCAGTAGACAGACTGTCAATAATTCCCACTATATTGCTTACCTATCGTTTATTATAACTTAAATCTATAACTCTATATTCAGATGTATTTACCCTTTATAACAAGTATCATCGTAACATAAAACACATCTTGTTGTCTTAAACTGAAATATATATCAAAAAAGTCTTACTATATGTTATAAATCCATAGAAGATTACATTGTCACTCACTATATCACTACTATAAAGTAAATACGATTGCACAACATCCATATACTTGCTATTCTTGTTTTTGCAGCTTAATACCACCACGCTTTGCAATGAAAGCCGCTAGGAACACACCACAAGTGCCCGTGATTAACTGTGGCCAACCCATGCTGAATAAAATTCCTTTTTGCATGGTTTCTGGAATACCTGGCATCAATTGGAATAACACCAAGAATAGCCCATAAAGAACTACACTTTTCACAATAGCAGCGGTAACAGCTGTCATCCATACACGCTTTGTACCTAATACTTTCACAGTGATTGCATATGCCATACTACCCAACGCCACTACAGGTACGAAAAGAGGTATGGTCAACATACCTTGCAGAAATGCCATAATCGGAGTCACACAAGCCACTACGAATCCGCTCCACAAACCATAGCGCCAAGTAGCTAACGCCGTACAGGCGCCTACGATGGAGCCTACTAAAAATTGCACTAACCCGTGCATAGGAATAATCATGCGAAGAAACCCTTGACTCAACAAGGCTATCGCCAACAATAAGGCACTGCCTGTGATCGTTTTAACTGTCATTATGCTAACCCTTCTTCCATTAAATGTTGTAATTGTTCAGCTAATACTTTTGCCGCTTTGCCCGGTTTTCCATCACCTACAGGCTCACGATTTAAGGTTGTAATCGGAATAATACCACCAATAGTATCGGTGAAGAAGATTTCGTCTGCATCTTTTAAGAACGCTTCATCAAATTCACGTTCAATAATCGTAATTCCTGCTGTTGGTGCAACACGGGTTACCACTAACTGACGGGTGATACCTTTTAGAATATGATGGTTTGCTGGATGTGTGTAACATACACCATCTTTCATAACAAATACATTAGAAGTAGCTCCTTCTGTAACGATACCATCACGCACTAAAATAGCAGTGTAGGCGCCTTTTTTCTCGGCTTTCGTTTGTGCTAAAATATTAGGAATTAAGTTTAACGTTTTGATATCCACACGAGCCCAACGCTCATCCGGTAACGTAATAGCTTTAACACCTTCCTGCAATACGCTTAAATCCTTTGTTATAGGTTTAATAAACATATACATTTGTGGCTCAAGTGTAGAACGCTCAAACGCATGATGACGGGGACTCACACCACGAGTAATTTGCAAATAGATATATCCATCAGTAATTTCACTTTGCTCAATCATGATTTCATGCAACTCTTGCAACTCATCAGGAGGCATACGCACAGGAATATCCATTTCACGCATAGAACGATACAAACGATCTTGGTGATAAGAAAAAGCAAACGCACGACCATTGTAGACACGTACTACCTCATATACACCATCCCCAAAACAATATCCTCTATCATCAAGACTAACCACCTTAGCCCCTGGCTCTACCATTTCACCATTAAAATATGTTAATTCTTTCATAGTAACACCTCATAGTATACATACGAATCAAGTATTATCTTCATTATAGTACAGACAAGTATAAAATTCTATATTTATTTTATCAGAAATCTTTTGTAGGAGCACACATTTTATTCCAAAACAAACTAAATAAAGCACAAACTTATGGATATCATCACCATATACTCCCATCCTCTGAGGAACGCAGTTACGAGTAGTAGACTTGTGGCATTCCTTATTACCTAAATCACACAAACACAAGAAGAGCACGGTGTGCCCCGAACAAACAATCACAAACTCCCCCTTGAGGAGCGCAGTTATGCGTAGCAGCCTTATGGCGCTCCTTACTGCCTAAATCACACAAACACTAGAAGAGCACGACATGTTCCGGAGCAAACCTAACCACTGTATCAGTTTGCGGAGGAATATGTCGTGCTCTTCCCTTTATCTTATATAATTAAGAATGCCACCGATTGCATAGCGAAACAAGCGACGATTTACTTTCCTAATACATACGCCCTCACTTGTTTCGGCAACCTTTCTAATCCCTTCGTCACTCCAAATGATAAGATGACCGCACTCACATACATAAATACTACAGACATAGTTGTATATCCTAATCCAGAGATTTCCAATATTTTGTCTATAAGAATCAACATAAATGGGTGCACCAAATAAATTCCATAAGACGTATTTCCCAATTCTGTCCAAAAGATTTCCACTATATCACTCATGGATGACACGGTAAAAGCCCACACAAAAAAGATACAACCCATACCTGTATACACCAATCCTTGTGGACTTAGCTGATGCACTGTGTAGATGGCCTCTAACCGTGTATAGCCCCACTCTGCCATCACGTAGTAATAGGATCCTAGCATCGCCACTAAGGATAAGATAAATCCAACGGTGATACCAAAACCGCGGGAGTCAATCCATCCCAACATTGCATCAAATCGTTCTGCTAATAGCCCACCTAATAGGAAAATCCATATATAAAATCCTACAAAATAATTAAGACGCATACTAAAGATATACTGCAACCATTCTTGTGAAAATTGCACATAACCTGTCATATAAGAGGACCAATAGTTCACTGCCATTTGCACAAAAAACAATACCGTCATACTAAGAATAGGAGCTTTCAGTATAAACCGTAGAGCCCATCGCCAAAGTGGCATCAATGCATAAAACCAGAGAAGGATCACCAGGAAATACAGATGGTACATACCATTCCCAAAGAGTAGCGTCAGTCCTAATACATGTGGCATCAATCCCCAGGCGCTATGGGCTAACACCGCACTATAAGCTGTATATAAAATTGTCCATACAATATATGGATAGAGTACCACTTGTATACGCCGGCGCAAAAAATTGGAGTAGGAAAATTTATCCTCCACCGATGTATGGTAAAACAATCCAAAGGCAGATAAGAAGAAAAAGGCTGGCACAGTAAAGCGTGATACAATTTCCAATAATCCTAATAGATGTATATTAATCGCAGGGTTTGCCAACGCATAGGACCCTACATGAATACCGATAACACCTAACATGCAAAGTCCCCGCATATAGGTAATGGCCGGTATAGCTGGCTTTCTCATAATTCCTCCAAAAAAGAGGGGCTACGCCCCCCCTCTTCTTGTATTACGTAACATTATTGAGCTTGCTTCACTTTTGCAGCTTCTGCCTCTGCTTTTTCAGCTTTTGCCTCTGCTTCCGCCTTTGCTTTAGCTTCTGCTTCTAGTCGTGCTCGTTCTGCCGCTTCACGTTGTAAACGCAATTCTTTTTGTAAAGGAGCCACCGGTTCACGATATACGGTAATATCCGTTTCAAACAATCGTCCCCATGGGAATCGAGCTGATACAGTACGTGGCTCCAATTTTAAATAGGTCGCTGCAAAGTCCTGCACGCGCTCACCTAAATAGCTTTCTAAAACTTCATTTAATGTGCCTGTATATTTCACATTATCTGTGCGGATAGAGTCCTGCATACGATACACGTCTTTGCGAATATTCGCTTGATACGCCCAGTTATCCAAGTATTGTTGTGTCAACATATCGCGATGACTTTGGTCATCCATGTACACCCCTAAAATACCTTGTGCTATGGCATAGCCAATGGTATTACTTGCCGTATTCCAGCCATTATAAGCGCTTACTTTATACAGTAAATCTCGTTGGTACAGTCCATACACTAACGTATTATCCGACCCATTCGAGTAAGCAATATCTGCAATGCTAACAGGTACCCCTTGATTCATGGAAGCTTGAATGTGATCTAAAAATTCATTAGTACTTCTAGAAATCATTGGAAAGTTTTCAAAGGCTTCTGATTCACCTGTCACCATACCTAGAGGAGTATTCACCGCTAGTAACACCGATGGTTTCCCTTTGGCTTTCATCGTACCACCTACAGCCACTACATGTTCGGCAATCGTTTTTTCTACCTTTTGATCCTCATAGTGTGGCACTGTTTCGCCGCCAGCACCTAACGGATAGATAACCTCAAAGGTTGGCGTCAAGTGATTACGGTCCACATGGTCACGAGCAATCAATAATAGACCTAATTGGTCTGCCCCTGGGAAACTACCATATTGCGTAGGAGAAAGTCCTTTACTATATTTTTGTAAATAACGTCCCTCCATAGCCGATTGGGATAAACTACTCGTATCATCATGACCTAAGGCAAAATATTTAAATACACCTTTTTTAGTTATATCAATTAACTGACGGTTGATTTCCATATTTTTTTGACGACGATGGAACCAGTCTTGTAAAAACTCCACCGGCACTGTAGCCTGCAACATGAACAATTCTTTTTGCTCATCTGGAGTCAATTTTTGACTATCTAATTTATCTTGTAACGCTGCGATACGGAAAATAGTCGGTCCATATTGATCATAATAGGCTGGCTCCACACCGCCACCACTAGCACGTGGAGAGCGCATCACTGTACCAAAAGCATAGATTGGCACATTCGGATACTTTTTGTGCAAGTCCTCAATATGACGTACACGATATTCCAACGTATGCAAATCTAAGTTATGCTTCCTAGAATCTACAAGACCACCATAAATCAAGGAATCTGTACTTAATACGAGCACATCCGCTTTGTTAATATTCTCGTCTATCCATCTCCACATGGCTTCTGCATTTCCTTGAAAGTTTCGCCCAGAAATATAGTATTGTGGTGGTGTTAACACCGTATATCCTGCGTCTTGAGCCGTCGCCACAGTATAGGCTAAGCTCACTGGACGGTCATCTTGAGGTACATATAGCACCGTCGTGGCCTCTGCAGGGCTTGCATGACCCAGGATCGCTGTAGCAATGGCTGTGGTCATCACAGCAAACTTACGCCGCCATAATTGTTTACTCATTTTTTATATCTCTCCTATTATATAGCATGATTGCTAATTCTATTCTTACTTAATAGTGTCTTCTACTTACTATATCTTTACAAAATATATTTCTATATCTAGCTATATATGTATTGTATGGATAATTGAAAGTTATACGTAACTATACGCTCCCACGCCTAAGATTATCTTTTATATAGCCTATTAACTCAATTTTTTATTATCTTTTTACATATAACAAACCTGTATCTTCTAGACTTTCACCACTCCTGAAAGTCTTGCCCCATGTATACTATCAGACATCATGGTCATCGATGAATCCGATCAATGCGGGGTAGATTCCAATGATATTCAATGGCTACCATACGAATGATAAAAACGATAAGGAAAGTTACATAAGAAGCTACTACTTGATGACCTATACCATACATCACAAAATAAGCAATGCCACCTAACAAAGCTGGTAACGCATAGACCTCCTCTTTTAGGACACTCGGCGTGCGATGAGCTAAAATATCACGAATAATGCCTCCACCTACTGCCGTAATCCCACCTAATACAACAGTGAGCACCAAATTGCCTGGATCCGTAGTCATCCCTACAGTCGCTCCTGTTACCGTAAAAGAGGCCAACCCTAAGGCATCTGCTGTCAGATATACTTTCGTGGCACCCTTGCCTTCAATATAACGATTCCAGCCGTATCGATACATAATAAACATGATACCTACTGTAATTAGCGTGATAGAAATATATAATCCCGTTTGCAAAGATGTGGGTGGTATGCGCCCTACCATAACATCACGGACAATCCCACCGCCAATAGCAGTGACCAGTGCTAAAATCA
The DNA here is from genome assembly GCA_900544365.1 of uncultured Veillonella sp. Classification (GTDB taxonomy): domain Bacteria; phylum Bacillota; class Negativicutes; order Veillonellales; family Veillonellaceae; genus F0422. The sequence continues at coordinate 8,637 of UQVF01000048.1, forward strand.
ATATACCAAAAATATCCATGCGCCGCTGAATCCCCAAAAGAGCTCCTGATATGGCAAAGGCAATCGTTCCAATGACGTCAAATAATAACCATAAAAAATCCATAGAACTCCTCCTCATACGGAATTATTGTACCATTCTTTTGAGTAAGATACTAGACATTTTATAAAGCAAAAAAGGACGGCTCGCACCCGTCCTTTTTTATTACCTCATAATGAGGAGTTTTACACTTTATGCCACAATTATATACCATAACTGAGAGGAAATACAATAGATATAAGAAAAATCCTATCCTTAGACTATTATAAATACACAATAACAGCAAATATTCGCATATATTCAAATATAAAATATGGTATACTTTATTTGTCCCTTTTTATTTAAGAAAGGGGGTGACTCTGTAATGGGGGAACTAGATATTATGAACATTGGCAACTTTCTCGCCCCTGTTCTTCAAGGTATCTTGATTCATGTTATTTCATACATGTTGATTGAGTTACTTAAGAATAAAAAGTAGAAAGAAAAAAGGACGGTGGCCGCCGTCCTTTTTTCTTTGACCCCATAATAAAGGGAACTAAATATTTTCACCGTAATTATATACCATCTTGCCACAAAATACAAGAATCGCTTTGTTACTCCCTATGAGGGGCAGGGTAAGGGGAAAAAAATCTTTAAGATGTCTTAATCATATGTTATTTCACAGATATAGACTGAGTTCTTCAAAAACAGAAAATAAGAAAGCAAAAAGGACGTTTGCCCTTAACCCATTTGAACTTGACCCCGCATTAGGGAATATAATATTACTGCTACTATTATATACTACCTTACGAGCAAACACAATGGAAATAACAAAAAAGCGCCTATGCAATGCACAAACGCTTTTAAACATTGGCGGAGGATTAGGGATACCCCCTATAAATCCGCTTATCTCCTAGCTTTTCCACTTTCCACCCTCTACAGGGGGGCAGGATAGGGGGCAAAAATTAATATGTACAATCACCTCATAAACAAGGCTATCAGCTGTACGGCTTTTAGTCTTGTTTTTCTATTTTCCGACTATTTATAAGGGTATGACCTCAAAAAATAGCCCTCTTATTTCGCCTGTACGGGGCTTTTCCCTAGTCGCCCTATAGTTTATACCTAGACTATTATAAACACACAATAACGGCGAATATTCGCATACATTCATGAGTAAAATGTGGTATACTCTATGTATCCTCATTTCATTATGAAAGGGGGTGACTCTGTAATGGGGGATTTAAATCTTATGAGTATTGGCAACTTTCTCGCCGTTGTTCTTCAAGGTATCTTGATCCATGTTATTTCACACATGTTGATTGAGTTCTTAAAGAACAAAAAGTAGAAAGGCAAAAAGGACGGTTGCCCCCGTCCTTTTTTGTTTAACCCTATAATAAAGGGATTTAAATCTTTATGCCACAATTATATACCATCTTGCCACAAAATACAAGAATTGCTTTTATGCATGCATATAAAGGTTATATATTACTTGAAATAACTTTACTTGATTATACCATGCTCTAACCATGCTAGTGCATACTTTAACATAGAATCTATAATATCTAGTATACCATCAATAACTAACAATTGGTATATAAGGCTCATAGCTCTAAACTCTTTGAATCGTTTTTCTTTCATCTGCTACCTCCTACACAAAGTCATAAGGATCAGGGATAACAATATTATTACAGTTCGCCCACTCCACAAAGATAGGTATATACTTTCTGTTTTTTCTGCTATCCATCTTTTCCATAAAATAACACATATCAAGTATGTACATTTTCGCCTTGATAGCTATACAACTATCTAAATCATTTCTGAATTGCTCCACTATTGGCCATATTATTTTATGCTTGCTATATAACAGGTCTAGCCGTTCTTTTAGGCTCTCAATATCAACAATATAATTCGATGTATCTTGATGTTTTCCACCTTTTACATATACGTCTATATCTTGTTTTTTAGGCTTATAACCACCATTATATGCTTGTAATTCTTCCGTTAGTCGGTAGATGTGTTCGCCAATACGTCTATACCCTTTTAACATCAATAGCATTGAATCGTATGTATACATGCTTGCCCCTGATCTATCTTTTTGCCTTAAAAGTTCGGAGAAGTGATATATTGCCATCGTATTCGCCTTTTATATATTCTCCGCAAAAATCACAATATAAACGGCTATACAATCACATTTTGTGTTGTATTTTTCCGAATACCATAACTATAAAAAGGGGGATTGCTCCCCCTCTTTTTTACTGTTCAAGTTGCTTTTTGATTTCCTGTTCAAGTGCTTCTCTTAGTGTAGGTTGTTTCGGTTGTTGTGCTTTTGCTAGTTCTTCATAAGCAAAGTTATAACCTAGTACAAAGGCTAGATGGGTGCAGTCTACGGCCACACGCTCCACATCTTCCTTATTGGTAGCTAAGTTGATACGCTCTCTTGTAATTTCCTTTAAATGCTCTACAGCTTTCATAGTTCACCTTTCTATACGATTTCTTGGTAGTAAATACCTTTCTTTTTATTGTTCAATACGAATGCATCATATACGATACGTCCTTCGACTAATACGCCATTAATTCCAGGAGGGTTGATATGATCTTTTACACTTGTTAAGTGTTGAGCAAAAATAGTGGAGTGTTTATAGGCCACCATAAAGCCGAATTTTTCAGGCACTCGCACGGATGGTACTTTAATAACGTTTAGGCCATCAAGATTAGAGATAATGCCCGTCATTCGCATATCTTGCCCTTGTGTTGTTTCTAGTACCACCTCTTTTGATTTTTTGAGGATTTGATACACTTCGGGTGTTACAACTAAATTTCTATCAGTGTTAGGCACAAACGCATTATCAAGTTCTTTATTGGCCTTTAAAATCTCATCATAAATGCTTTCAGGGGTTAGGGTTACTGCTGTAGGCTTAATGCCCGCTCCTGTAATCATTTTATTGAGTACATACTTTTCTACAGTAGGAATAACTACCTCGCCCATTTGTCGCCCAATAGATTGGGTTAAGGCTTCCTCATATCCTAATGTTTGTTCCATATCTAAATGATCCATTACATATGTAAAGGCTTTATCTTGCGTTAGGCGTTCCGTTTGTGTTGTATGGTCTAAATCTGTAGGTGTTCCATAACGGCCGTATTCTCCCTCGCCTAGTTTTCCGTGGCGGTGGTAGTCTGTTAATTGTGCAGTAGCTACTGTATACACTTTTACAGCGTCAGCACCCACCCAATAAAAATCTTGTTGGTTTGTAATTGTTCCTAATGGTGTACTCTTTGTAAATCTCTCATCCACTAAAGTGGTGTATAGGGTTCTTAAATCAATGTTTGGTTCTCCCATTTATAACTCGCTTTCTAGCTATTAAAGGCTTTTCTGTATCGCTCCATTTCGTCAATTCCCCTATGGTCTTGATTTCCTCTATTATGACCGCTCCCCGGCTTTTGTAGACTTTTTATAGCCCATGGGTTAGCGTCCCCCCATTCCTTTAGATACTCATCAGCGTTTGTTCCATCTAGTAATAATTCGCCCTGATCGTCCAAAGTCGCTTTACCATCAAACATAGGGTATATTTCTTTAGGTGCTACTATATGATTGCCTTCTAGCTTTTGTAATAACTTATTTTTTAAATTCTCATCATACCGAATACGTTCTTTTTCTAAGTATTCAGCTTTGGTATTTTCTAATTCTGCTGTTACTCGTGCTACTTGTTCTTGTAATGCTTGCACGTTGTCAGCGTCTTTGTTATATCTTGCCCGTTCACGTTCTAACCGCTCTTGGACAATCTGATTTACTTCTTCTTGTGTAAACGTCTTTTCATTTTCCATTGGTAAATCTCCTTTTTTCCTGTTAGTTCAGTACACTACGCAACAAGTGATATAGAGAAAAGGAACTATACCACTTGCTACCGTATCCAATGTACCGCATAGATCAGGTGCTTTACGCTGGCAGTAAATACATAAAAAAGCCGTGAAAACTATTAGCATAATTTGCCAATAATTCCCACGGCTTTCGCCTTACATTTTCATGCGGTACTTGTACTATTATTATACCATAAATCGCATAATAAAGCTACTTTTTAGGCTTTAGATATACATCATATGACCCATTATTATTTGGTTTAATTCTCAAGGAATGCATAAAGAATTTTTTCTGTATCAATCCTAGTATATGCTTTACTTCATTCAGTTGATCAGTGTTGTCTATCTTCCAATGTAACTTCATGCGTTTCCCCTTGGTATATCTCTCTTAAAACTGAATCTTTCTCACTGTAAAAGTATCCTAATCCATGCATGTATACGGCTAGTGTTAAAATTTCTTTAATTTGCTGTTCATCTGCTCCGATATGTAACAGCTTTTCCCTAATTTCTTGCTTGATTACATTAAGGTGTTTTCTTCTGATTTGCATTTCTGTATCTATATCAATCATATGTATGCCTCATTTCTTCGATTTTTGACCCTATACAGGGCTTGCAGTTGCTTTCTAGTATCATTAACCTAAAAAGCAACTAATAAGCCTTTACGCCCTAATTTTCTAAGTTTTTCAATGCGTTATGTATATTTGCTATTTCTTTCATAGCATTTTCACCTATTATAACAGCTATATCTTGTATTGATTCAATCTCACCATAGGCCAATACTTCACTTTTTAAACCTTTTTCTTGTAGTTCCCGTTGTAATAGCTTTGCGTGTGAATCTATCAAATATACTAGATTGTTTATATTCAGCCTGATATTTTCAGTAGCCGATTTAATAAAGATCAATTCATTGTTATTCATGTTATCCATCTACCTCTATGCATTCCATAGCTATGTTATAAGTGAATGTAAACAACGTATATACACTATCAATGATTGCTTGTTTCTTTTCTTCATTCGTTTTTGCTTGTTGCATGTTTACAATCGTTTTCTTTAGGTACTCAATTTCTATTCTTGATACCACTACCCATACACGCAAGAGATCTATATTCTGATTGTCATCCTCCATCTCTTCAATTGCATTCATAAGGCCACCCATTGAACCACCATCATGCAAAATTGTTTGAATCTTGCTCACTAGGTCGATACCTTTTAATGCCAAGAGGTTAGCATATTCATGATGTACTACAGTTTCACAATATTTATATTGCCAAGTATCACAAATAGAGGTCTGCGTATTCGTCTGTTTTTGGCTCATCCTTTTTCTTCTCCTTTTCGTCTCGTAAATTCCAATTATTACAGCACGCTTTCCAATTCTTCATTTTGTTTTTTCCAATCATCCACCCATTAGCCTCATAAAAGTTATAAAATTTTTCTGCGGTAAAAGATGTTATATTTTTTTCATCAAGATATTTTTGTATTTCTTCGATGGTTGGTTTTTGGAATTTTTTCCCCCTACTCTCTATATAGGGAGATATATTGTTTATATGTTTTGTAGTTTTATGTATAGGCTCATCCCGTGGCTCATGCCGTGGCTCATGTTGTGGCTCAATAATCCAATAATTCGCCGATTGTCGCCCCCCTCGACTTTCCCACTTTATAAGCCCCGCTTTTTCTAATCTATCCCTTGACCGTTTAGCAGTAGCTATAGAAACTTTTGCCTTTGACGCCAAAACACCTATAGACATATTGAATGGTGCTTTCCACATCAAATCATTAGCTTGTTTATATAAAATCATATATACGGCTACATCTGTAGGGATTAGTATATCGCTATATTCATAGGTACGCATAAACGCTTTGAATCCAAGAATAAAATTCACACCTTGCCCCCTTTCTTGCCCCCTGTTGTAAAATTGATATATAGAGTACTGATAGTAATAGTTTTTTGCATGCTTTCCCTCTTCCTCAGTGGATTATTTCAGCATCTAATTCGCCTTTATCTTTGATAGGGGCAACGGCTCCAATGTATGCCAATACCTCACGGCGTTGTGAGTGGAGTCC
>UQVF01000049.1 GCA_900544365.1 uncultured Veillonella sp.
ATAGCTCGTGCTAAGAACTCTTTATATGAGTAGCCCCCACATTTGACAAAGAGCCCAAAGGACTGCCACTTGTGCAACGCACAAGGAGCAGTCCTTTTGTTCACTATTTACCCCTATTCATCCTCTGTAATATAAAATCCATCATCATTACTATACACACGTTTACCAATTATTGTACGTAAACCTACCAATGTTTCTAAATCGTAAGAAGCAAACTCCTGATAACACTTTTCAGCGCCTTTAATATTTAAATCATCATAGAAGTCAGACACCCAACAGAACCATTCATCCATAATATCTTCTAATGGATACTGCGATATATTAGAAGCATCTTCACCTTCTCCTAGTTCAGGCTCTTGCACAAATGACAAAGAAGTTAGATAGTATGTCTCCTCTGAAGTATCATATTCTAGAATTACATCATCCCTATGATTATTATCTCTGTAATATAATTTATCATTATAACTAAGTAGATAGCCACTGTATTTTTCTGAATATTCCCACCCCTCTATATCTCGCACAACCTCTGCCTCTTCATCTGCTGATTGAGTAAATTTTGTCGATAATCTATCATCATTTACCTTCCTAGTCACCTTATAAATATCAGGCAACACCATCTCATATCTTGGATCATCATACTTTGGACTTTTAAAATTCTCAATATTCTTCATACTATTCCCTTTCCTACCTAAACTTCATGATTACATGAAAAAATATATATTATATTATAATATCATAAAAAATACCACTTGCGACTCCTACCTTAGCACTGACTGTATAAAAAGAGGGGGGATATATGGGAGTAAAAAACAATTTGCGACAGCATCCCCTTTGCGACGCCTACCTCAGCACCTACTACATTTGAAAAGGAGGGATATGTAAGACATAAAAACAATTTGCAGCAGCATCTTTCCTTGCGACACCTACCTTAGTACTGACTGTATAAAAGAGGAGGATATATGGGAGTAAAAAATAATTTGCGGCAGCATATTTTTTACTCCCATATATCCCCCTCCAACACATCAGCACTCAGTGTATAAGGAGCATCCATTCGAGAAACGTACACAGCACGTACGCTATGATAAACTTCACTTTCTGTTTCCGATCCCGATCTTCATCAGCTACTTTCAATCGATGCGCCAAGAATCGTTTATCTCGTATTTGCATCAACATTTCCACGATGTGTTCTTGTCGTTTCACAACGTTTTTATCATTCTCTAGGGCCTGCTTTTGCATCGCTATGCGTCGTTGCAATCGTCGCATCTGTATCTTAATGTTATTGCTCACAAACACAGATTGCCACTTTTTCCTCGTTTCAAAATACATATAAATATAGCGAGGAATATTCATAACGATAAAACTGAATAGCAAAATACTTAAGGAAATAAAGAAGTAGGTAGAGAAAGAAAAATCCTGTAATTCTTCATGTGGTAAGTAATGGTTCAAGATAATAAAACTCACCCATACCCCTATCGGCATTAACAAAGCCGCTGCCATATCAATGGAGCGCACCCAGTTCGTTTTGACCGGCATTTCCGGAGCTGAATAAGTCTCTAGCTTGTGATGGAATGCATAGTACTCTACTTGCAATACGGATTGCCCTGATTTGATTGCCGTTAATAATACTGGGCCTACACTTTCCGCTGGGCGTTGTGGCCATGGAATGAACTCTCGTACTGGGCTATTCGGTGACAAATCAAACCGAATAATACCTTTCTTTTCTAAACGCATCGATGATGTATCATTACCGATGCTGAAAGGATTAAAGAACATCCCCAATACATGTAAACTCCAATTTCCCAAAATATGAGTAATGATATTTAAGAATAAGCCTCCCATATCCACGTTAGCCACATCTAGTTTGAGCTGAATTGTAGAGGTATAATCATCAAACCAAATATCATCAATATCGAACTCTACATTGATAACATTCCCCAATTTTGTGATGACATTCATAAACACCTTATTATTTGGTTCAAATTCAAAGATGATAGAATGAAAGAACCAATGATTACGCACCACAGATCGCATCTTGCGGTTTACCGCTTCTTCCTCAATGGATAGCATACGATGATCGTACAATGTATTTCCCTCTTCTAATGACTCAGGTAAACGTGGGTCTTCTATATGTGTTTGTGTAGTTACAGCATTAGCTAACTTCAATAGCTTCGTAACTAATTGTCCCATATATATCTCCTATCTAGTAGGTTATTCGAATCTAAGTGATACACTTTCATAATTTACCACAATTATATCATAGTCCCTCTACAAATGAAAGAAAAGCCCTATCTATAGTATATTCACTATAGGTAGGGCTCTTTATTGGTCCTACAAGGACTTACATCTTACTCCTACTGATATATACATATTGGCATGAGCTACACCAATATAGTATCTATACCACTAGCACATACAATTTCAGTCTATCTCTTAAATTCGTTCCATACTCAATCTATGGTATTCGTAGAATCGACCTTGTAAAGCTAATAAGCTTTCATAGGTTCCACTTTCTACAATACGTCCTCCTTCTAAGAACAAGATACGATCCATTTCATGCAATTGTTCGATATGGTGTGTAATATATAATACAGTTTTTCCTTCGAACAAGGTACGCAGCTGATCTTGTACTAAGTGTCGTGTGACTTGATCTAATCCCTCTAGAGGCTCATCCAAGAGCAAAATCTCTGCATCACGTAAATATAATCGTGCCATACCAAGTCGTTGACGTTGTCCACCGCTAAGACCCATACCACCTTGACCGACCATAGTACGCAAACCTTTCGGTAAACTTCGTACCCACTCAGCCAATTGTACCGCTTCCAATGCTTGCCAAATGTCCTCATCCGTTGCACTCGGCTTAGCCAATCGAATATTATCACCTATGGTAGCATGGAATACATAAATATCTTGAGTTGCATATGCCATATAGGATTGTAATTGTTCCTCTGAAAGTCTCCTTGTATCGTTTCCATCAATCGAGATAGTACCACTGTATGCATACCAGCCTTGCAGCAGTGCAAATAAAGTACTTTTACCAGATCCACTAGGACCTACAATTGCTACTTTCTCACCTTTACGAATAGACAATTCTAAACCATCATAAATAGGCAGAACATCATAAGCAAAGGATATCGATTGTACACCAATCATAGGGCGCACTATTCCCATGTCTGTATCATCGCACAAACATCCAGTATCAGCAGATATATCAACAAGTCTGCTTCCATGATTACCTCCAGTAGAAACTGATGGGTTCTGTTGTTGCCATCGTCCTTCTAACTGTTCCAATCGTTCCATAGACAAGGCACTTTCATAGCCATGTAAAGACGCTTCTGTCATAGGTTGCAATGCTTCAAAGTAAGACTGTAATCCGATAGCAATCACAGCCACCCATAGTGGACCATAGGAAATTCCATCGATCACCCAGACTCCGATAATCATCCCTACTAATAACGCCGATTGAGCTAACCCTAATACCAATGTCTGATTCCAACGAACTCCACGATTCCATAAGCTTTGCCAGCCATCAAAAGCACTAAATGATGCTTTCATAGACTCTACGAATCTTTTTTCTTGATGGCTCATGATAATATCTACTACGCCATGAATAGATTCGATAAGCTTCTCTTTCATATGTCCTCGTGTATATAAACGCATAGGTGGAACTTGTCTCAATACATAGGTAATACTCAGTGGTAATACTACACCTACAATGATGCTATACAATGCAATCACTATCGCAACCATAGGATGTATTTGGTATCCTATAATACAGCCTAATACTGTAACACCAATGAATGAAAAGCTAGGTACTAAGGTTCGCAAATAAAAGAACTGCAGCGTCTCAATATCTGCCATAATACGTCCAAGTAGGTCACCCATTTTCATAGATTGAAAGATTCGTGGCACCAACGGTTCTAATCGTTTAAAAAATGCAATACGTAATTCGTATAACCCTTGAAACGCCATAGAATGGGATACGTAGCGTTCTCCATAACGACAGATAGCACGACTGATTCCAAAGAATCGAACTCCTACGATAGCCAAGCTAAGAGCAACTAGTACAGGATGCTCTGAGGCCTTTGTAATTAACCATGTAGACGTAGTCAGTAATCCAATATTCATGACTACAGTGCCTATAGCAAAAAGGACACTACCTACTAGCAAAGATCTATGGTGAGATAGTAACTTCCATAGTGAAAGTAGCCCTCGACGGACATTCGGTTCTTTCTCAATTCCTATCGTATCATGTTGCAGTGTCTCTCTCTCTATAGCACTTGATTTCACGCTGTTATGATTAACATCGTTATTGTACAATTCGTCAATCATTTCGGGTTGGTTCTGTATTCCTTCATTATCCAACACAGACTCAACCCTCTCAGCAGATAGTTTCCTCATCACTGGATTACTATAGGTATTCACTAAGGATGCAAAATATCCATTTTGTGCCACTAAATCCGTATAACTGCCAGATTCAACTAGCCTTCCTGCTTGCATCACAAATAAAGTATCCACATACTTCATAGTTTGCACACGATGTCCCACATAGAGAACGATTTTATCTTTTCCATATTCACGTAGTACCTGCATGATGAGATTTTCCGTTTCCACATCTAAATGGGCCGTTACTTCATCGAGGATCAGGATTTGTGCTGGTCGTAATAAGGTTCGTCCTAAAGCTAGTCGTTGGCGTTGTCCGCCAGATAATCCGTACCCACCTTCTCCAATCACCGTATCTAATCCCAATGGTAAGACACTCACAAAATCAGCTAATTGCACTTGTTGTAGTACTGCCCACAACATTTCATCAGTTACCTCTAACCCAAATTGTAAGTTTTCCCGTAAAGTACCACTCATAATATATGGGGTTTGACTGAGATAAGCAATCTGCTCGTGGTACCAATGACTATCTAAAGTTTGTAAATCATAACCATCCACTGTGACTTGCCCTTTAGTAGGCGTCAATAATTGCATAAGCACATTGGATATAGTGGTTTTGCCCGCTCCGCTTTCACCAACTAGCATATAGGAATGCCCACGTTTCAGTACACCAGTGAAAGTCTCTAATCCCACATGATCTGTTTCATATTGGTATGCCACATCACGGAACTCAATGGTTTGAATCGGTCCCTTAAGTATTTCTTGACCTGTACGAACTACTTCTATACCAGATGTTAGATACTCTTGCACTGCTGTCAAACTCACCTTACCAGACAAACCCGTATGAAAAGCGGCTCCCAATTGTCGTAGGGGCGCATAGAAGTCTGGAGCCATTAGCAAAATAAAGAAAGCTGGTAAAAATTCTACTTCGCCATATACTAAGGATACCCCTAAATAAACAGCTATCATAGCTGTACTAATGGTACCAATTAATTCCAACACTAATGCGGATAAAAAAGCGATGCGCAATACCTTTAATGTAGCATCTCGGAACTCACCAGATAAACGTCCTATGACATGAACCTGTTCTTTAGCTCTGCCAAATACTTTTAACGTCGTCAATCCCTGTAATACATCAAGAAAATGCCCCCCTAAAAATTCCATACGTTCCCATTGTTGTTTGTTTAGCTTATCTGCTTCTTTCCCTATAAGAATCATAAAAAAAGGGATTAAAGGATATGTCAACAATAGAATCCAACCTATCCAAGATACGGAATCAATGATAGCTATAGATAACATAAGAGGAACGAATACAGCATATAAAGCTTGTGGAATATATTGGCTCATATAGGCATCTATATGGTCTAATCCATCTGTCAAAATATGGGTAACAGAGGCAGCATTTTCAGATTGCCGAACTCCTTGAGCGAGCATATGACGTAATACTCGATTCCGAAGGTCTTCATGAACGACACTAGCAATATGGTCTCGCAGCCACTGTTCTCCATGAGAACATGCCATACGAATAATAATCATAATGCCTAATAATGCCATCATACCATAGGATAGGCTTTCACCTTGTACCACTAAGCTATTAATGATAAGAGCAAAGGCATAGGCTTGCCCTAAGGTTGCTAACGTACCAAGTAAGGTCAGCAACAACAGCCCCCCATAGGAACGAGGATGTAATTTCACTAATTCCCAAGCAAAGGGATGAAACATAAGACCTCCTTTCAGAATCACTACGTAAGGATTCCTATATATACAACAAAAGGGACGTGAAACCACGCCCCTTTCAAAATCACTATAGATTAATAGTGTAAGTCATCTTGTGATACACGATGACGGAAATAATAGTATGCCCATGCTTGGTACACTAATACGATAGGTACAAAGATGCATGCTACGATTGTCATCAATGTTAATGTGTATGTAGAAGATGCTGCATTCATAATTGTTAAGCTGTATGCTGGATCAATGCTGGATACCATAATACGAGGGAATAATCCTGCAAAGTAAGCCAATGTAACAAATAGAATTGTTAACGCACTGAACACAAACCCTTTACCAGTTTGGCGCGTACGTGTAAAGCCCCAAGATACTAAGAAGCTTACAATCGCTAATGCAAAGGCTACAGTAGCCAATGTGCTGTTGAATAAGTCAGTGTACACATAGGTAGCACCTACTAATACCAAGGCACCAACTGCTGTGATCACACCTTCTACTAAGGCTGTTGCACGAGCACGTTCGGAAATTTCCCCAACTGTTTTTAAGGAAGCATATAACGCACCATGGTACAAGAATACGCATACAAATGCAACGCCACAAAGGATTGTGTATACGCTCAATAAATCTAAGAACCCACCTACATAGTTCATGTGTTTATCGATTGGTGTACCTTGGATTAAATTACCTACTGTCACGCCCCAAAGAAGTGCAGGGATAGCAGATCCAAAGAAAATGCACCAGTCGAAAGCACTACGCCATGTTGGGCTTTTATCTTTACTACGGAAGTCAAAAGACACACCACGAGCAATCAAAGCTGCTAACATCAAGAACAATGCTAAGTAGAATCCACTGAATAGTGTGGCATATACTTGTGGGAAGGATGCGAACATAGCACCACCAGCCGTCAACATCCATACTTGGTTACCGTCCCATACAGGTCCGATAGTATTGATTAATTGACGACGTTCACGGTCTGTTTTACCTAAGAACGGTAACCACATACCTACACCATAATCAAGACCTTCTAAAACGAAGAATCCTGTAAATAGTACACCTACTAAGATGAACCAGATTAATTCTAAGTTATTTGTAATTATTTCCATAATGTAGCCTCCTCTTGTTCAACCACATCATGAGCTGGGTTACCAGCTGGCCCCGCTTGAATATGTTTTACTGCTAGGTAAATGGCTGCAATCGCCATCACTACGTATACAGCAGTAAAACCAATGATTGTTGTCCAGATTTCTGGCGCTGTTACCACTTTGGATGCACCATCAGCCGTTTTTTGTAAACCGTATACAAGCCATGGTTGACGACCAGCTTCTGCTACATACCAACCTGTAGAATTCGCAATAAATGGAAGGGCTAATAAATGATAAATACCTTTTAGAGCCACTTTATTGTTAACTAGCTTGCCTTTCATGTGTAAGTAATAACCTACGATGGATGTGACAAGCATAATAATACCTGCTAAAATCATAACACGGAAAGACCAGAACATAGATGTAACATGTGGCACATAATCACCAGCACCATGTTTTAGTTCTGCCTCTTTTTGAAGATCATTAATACCTTTTACTTCTCCTTTGAAAGAATCATGAACTACAAAGGATAATGCCCCTGGTACACCAATTTCAAAGTTGTTCTTCTTACCTTCTTGATCGATACCCGCTACAATAGCAAATGGAGCCGGATCATGTGTTTCCCATAAAGCTTCAAAAGCCGCTACTTTCATTGGTTGTAGTTTTGCTACCGTTTGTCCTTGGAAGTGACCGGCACCACCCACTAATAAGCCACCAATTACAGCTGCGCCTAAACCAAATTTAATAGATTTAGAATAAAATTCGACGTGATTATTTTTCAATAAATGCCATGCACTGACAGAAGCAATAACTACACCTGCAGTTAAGATACCATCTGTAAAGATATGTAAATATTGACCTGGTAAATAACCATTTTGTAAAATTGCTGCAAAAGAATCCATTTCTGCACGACCATTACGAAGTACATATCCTACTGGATGTTGCATGAATGAGTTCGCTACTAGAATCCAAAATGCTGATAAATTACTACCAATAGCTACTAGCACTGCTACAAATGCATGTGCTTTAGGGGACAATTTATCCCAACCAAAAATCCAAGCCCCCATAAAGGTGGACTCTAAGAAGAATGCTGTTAACGCTTCTAATGCTAACGGAGCTCCAAAGATATCTCCCATGAAACGAGAGTATTCCGCCCAGTTCATTCCAAAATGGAACTCTTGAACGATACCTGTTACAACACCCATTGCAAAGTTAATTAAGAATAACTTCCCCCAGAACTTTGCCATTTTTTTGTACACTTCGTTTTTTGTACGCGCATAAGTAATTTCAAGTATCGCTACCAATACTGTCATACCTAGCGTGAACGGCACGAAGAGCCAATGATAGATCGTAGTCAATGCAAATTGAAAACGAGCTAACAAGACTGCATCCATCATGTCAATTCCTCCTCACTTGAACATAAATTTAAACCACATGGTGCATTGATATATGAATCGAACGCTCACGTTTTGCTAACGTTTCGAAATCAACCTTTTGTAATTCTTCTATTAAACTTGCTTGAATTTTACCAATTGCCTCTTGCACTGCACATTGACCATGGCAACCACGAGAACAACTTTCCGCATCATATAAACAATGTTGTAAATACGTATCTCCTTCTACTGCGGTTACCACATCGTATAAACTAATATCTTTTGGTTTTTTTGCTAATGAAAAGCCTCCATCTACTCCACGATAAGAATGTAATAGTTTTGCATTTACCAAGTATCGCATGATTTTTAATAGAAATCGTTCTGGAATCTTACTAGTTTTTGCTAAATCAGCCCCTACCTTACGAGTTCCAAATGGTAATGTAGACATGTATAAGATAATCCGAAAAGCATAGTCTGTTGCCTGATTAAACTTCAATGGTATCTCCCTTATTAAACTTATAATCGTATATATTATATATGGATATTGAAAGTACACTCTAACAGTATACTTTATGCTTATAAAAAATGCTCGAATGCAAAAGCGTCGAGCATTTCTCACCTCTATTATAAGAAATTATTGAGAATGTTGCAATACATTTCTTCATAATTCCTTCATTTTTTATACATGTACTAGTGCATCAATAATTACATAGGCTAAAGCAGATACACCTGCCGATAATGGTATCGTAATGAACCAGGCAAATACCATGGAACGGGCTGTACTCCAGTTAACTGCTTTTACACGCATAGCTGTGCCTACACCCATAATAGAACCACTCACAACATGTGTAGTAGAAACTGGCAAATGTAATAAAGTGGCTGTAAAAATAGTAATAGCAGAGTTCAAATCTGCCGCAAATCCATTGATGCTCTCAAGCTTAAAAATTTTACTACCTACAGTAGCAATAATTTTCCAGCCCCCTGCTGCTGTACCTAGAGCCATAGCTGTCGCACAAGCTAGTTTTACCCAAATTGGTACATCCAAAGTTTGCAAATGTCCACTAGATACTAATGTTAATGTAATAATCCCCATCGCTTTTTGTGCATCATTAGAACCATGAGAAAATGACATTAACGCTGCAGATACTAATTGCATATTACGGAATCGATCATTCAAAATAATGGGCGAAAATCTACCAAATAAGATAAGCAGTATTTTCATCACAATATAGCCTAATACTAAGGCTAAAATTGGAGATGCCACTAAAGAAACAAAAATCTTACCAATCCCGCTAGCTTGCAACGCTTCTGGACCTACAGAAATCAATACAGCACCAATAATACCACCAATTAATGCATGAGAGGAGGAACTTGGAATTCCATACCACCAGGTTAAAAGATTCCAAAAAATAGCCCCTACAAGAGAAGCCACTATAATCTCCCCATTGATCATCTCTGGGGCTGTCACAATATCGCCACCAATCGTTTTAGCAACACCAGTACTAACCATAGCACCTAAAAAGTTTAGTGTTGCCGCCATCATAACCGCCGTTTTAGGGTCAATAGCTCTTGTCGAAACAGATGTAGCAATAGCATTGGCTGTATCATGGAATCCGTTAATATAGTCAAAGGCCAGTGCTAATAAAACGACGGCCCATATCACCCATCCATCAAGCATACTTCAATACTACCCGGCGGAATGTTCCTACCAAAGTCTCAGAACCATCGATAACATCTTCCATGGAGCTAAGAATTTCCTTCCATTTAATAATTTCAATAGGATCACTACATTCTGTAAACAGCTTCGCCATTTCCACATGATAAATATCATCTGCTTCAGCTTCTAGACGTAACACTTCTAAGGCACGACCTTCTACTTTTAAATAATTTTTCTTTAAACTTCCCATATAAGAAATAGATTTTTTAATGTGCTTACAACATTTAGCCACAATTTCCGCCATACGAATAGCTCCTGCAGTTGGCTCACTTTGTACTTGATACATTACCATTTTGTCCATAATTTCTTTGATATTATCAATAGTATTATCTAATTGATCAATCAAAAGTTGGATATCTTCACGATCCATTGGCGTAATAAATGTTTTACGCAAGCGGTCCATCGTAGCCGCTACTAACTCATCTGCATCGTGTTCTTTTTGTTCAATTTGGCGAAGCGCTTCTTTCTTTTCCACTTCTCCTTCAAACACTTCTTGCATCAACTGTGCAGCCTCATGACATAGTTCAGCATGATCATTCAGCAGACTGAAAAATTTTTCTTCTTTTCCTTTTAAATTGAAAGCCATTACATCCTCCAATAACTTACTATGTAATTTACATATCTCCATTATAGCACGTTCCCATTCACTTGTGCACAAAAATTACAAAAGAGCCTATGCATTTTTTATTCTCGTAAACTACCTCTTCCTTGCCGCCTAAATTAGATAACTCATTTACTTCTAATTTCTAAGAAATTTTTAATACTTTTCACATTGATGTATATCCATTACGTCCTACTTCAGAGCAATATAAAATATAGCTATCTGGGTGCTCACATATACATGACTACCACAGATAGCTATAAGGGATTCACTATTTAATTAACTCACGTTTTAAATGTTTTACTTCTGGTAAAATTAGTTCTTTCATAGCTAATGTGACAGCTCCTACAGAACCTGGAATAGCAAATAAGATAGTATGATCTTTAACTCCACTAATAGCACGAGATGCCAACGCTTTCGTTCCAATATCATCACGATAACTTAAGAAGCGAAATAACTCTCCAAATCCTGGAATTTCTTTATCTAATAGAGGCTGTACTGCCTCGATAGATACATCACGTTTGGCGATTCCTGTGCCGCCAGTACTAATAATAATATCAGCACCACCTACATTGTCCTCATATATCCAAGCACGTACATCATCACTTATAGAGTCATTCAAAACTTGAACTGCCCCACCATAGTTGCCAGTGAAAGCCTTATGAATTGCCCCTTGAATCTCCTCAATTGTATCTGTCACAATTTGACGAGATACCACAATGAACCCCGCTTCTCGAGCTAATTCCTCAACTCGAGCCCCACCTTTATCTGTTTCTTTCGTTCTTGTGTCAGATACAGTAATAACCGCCACTGTCAACGGACGATCCGTAAATTCCATCATTGCCATATGTATATTCCTTTCTATCAAGAAACTATCATTTGTAAATACAACCTTAAGAATATGAGGATATTTCAATAACTAACTCTCATTATAGTAATCATTTAAGTTCTTTTTATATAGTTACAACAAAACTATATCCTACTACTATACAAGCAAAATTTTATATGCTCTCAATATGTATAGTAACATATCTTCCTATAGTAATACTATAATAAAACTTAATGGCTGAAAAATTCTTTCACTTCCTTCAGCTGACCTTTAGTGCATGAAACATATAATTCGTCTCCACACTGTAATACTGTAGTCGCCATTGGTACAATCGGTTGTCCTCCACGGTCAATACTAACTATTATAGCTCCTCTCGGCATGTTAATATCCTTTAGCATTTTATCTATATACGGACAGACTACAGGCAGACGTGTTTGGAAAAAGGTCTGCTCCTCCTCTGCCCCTACAATGCCTTGGCTCATACGAAGCAATAAATTATCGTAGATTGGCAACTCTTTCATATATTCTGCAGTCAAATAAGCAGTGATTGCCACTGTCCCCACTTGATATATGCTGTGAAAGCTATTTGTCATTTCCAGTACCAACAAAATCGCCAGCAATGGTGTTCGCATGGACGCCGCTAGCATGCCTGCCATGCCACATATAATAAAGCTACTGCCAAAAGCATTCGGTAGCATATGTAATTCTACTAAGATAGTGTGTACCAAAGCGCCTACTGCAGATCCAATAACAACCATGGGAAGGAAAATTCCCCCTTGTGCACCATTGCCGTAGCAAATAGATGTCAATACAATCTTACCTATCACAATATAGAGCAATAGTTGTAACGTTTGTTGATGCGCCACCATCATAGTCACTACGTCATTGCCACCACCAAGAAGCAATTGTGAATCGAGTCCTAACAATGTCACACCTAAAAAGGTAAGTGAAATCTTCCATCCCCTAGAAACTGGAAGTCTATCATATATGGATTTTACAGCAACAATCATACGGTTAAAAAGGATCCCAAAGAAACCAACACCCACACCTAATATAAGCAAAGTGCTGAAATATTCGATAGGGATACTTTCCATTACAGAAAAACCCAATGAAGGCGTTAGTCCAAACACCAATGAGGTGATTAGGTTCGCTGAAATCGTAGCAGAAAAGGTAGGGATCACTAGCTTTGGATAGAAACTCTTGTGTACTTCTTCAAAGACAAAGATAGCCCCTGATACAGGGGCGCTGAAAGCAGCAGTTAACCCGGCAGCAGCACCAGCAGATGTTAAAATTCGTTCCTCACGGAGGGAACTGCCAAACCAATTGGATAGCAATTTACCAGTCGCACCACCCAGTTGTACAGACGGGCCCTCCCGACCTACAGAAAATCCTACTATCCCCGTGAAAGCTCCACCAAAGAACTTAGACACCAATGTAGGAAAGGGGTTCATATTAAAGATCCCTTTCATTTCCCCTTCAATTTGAGGAATCCCTGAACCACCAGATAAAGGTGCCCACTTTAACAGTAAGTGACAACACCAGCCTAAGATCATCATAACCATAGTCCATATAATGATTTGCTCTATTGAAGCAGTAAGCATAAACTCGTGGCGGAAGTCATTTCCCCAGTGAATAATATATCTAAAAGCAGATCCAATCGTACCTGCAACAATGCCAATGAGAATACCTTTGAGGATTAAAAGTAAAAACTCCTCCCGATCAAAGGTGTTGAAAAATTCAATTTTAGGTCTTTTGAAAATATTGTTTCGTTTATTATGTATCATGCTATCACCTTAGTTACCTTGATAATAGCTATAGTATACAAGGTTATGATTGATTTGTCATTATGTAAAATAATTTTCATTATTTTTAAAATTTTACTTCATGTTGGGTGGATTTGAGTTTCAGATATAACCTTGTCATTGGCGACTTCCTGTACTGCCCTGTGGGTTTTCTTCCTCCCTTCGGTCGTAGAAAACCTTACGGGCTGAACTAAGCGATGCTCTATGATTTGCGCGTCGCTTTTTATTGTTTCTTTTCATACTTTACTTTTCCTACTTTATTCCTAGCTGTGGATTTTGTGCGCCCTTTGGGCTTCAAAATCTTACGCCAGGAACTCCCCGATTCACACATCTTTGTGCGTCACTTCGTTCCTTCAAAGATGGTTCACTGGGGATCCCAGGCCTTATCATTTATACCATAGATATTACTTGTTCCATGTTGGCTGGAAACGGCTTAGGCAAATATAACTTTGTCATTTGCAACTTCCTGTTCCTGACTGTGGATTTTGTGCGCCCCTTTGGGCTTCAAAATCTTACGCCAGGAACTCCCCGATTCACTCACTTTTATGCGTCGCTTCGCTCCTTTAAAAGTGGTTCACTGGGGATCCCAGGGCGACCTGCTCGTATGTAAACTCACTAAGTAATAAAAAAAGAGCACCCTTTTGGGTGCTCTTTCTTTATTAATCAGCAACTTCCTATCCTCCCAGGCCGTTTCCAGCCAAGTACTTTCGGCGT
>UQVF01000050.1 GCA_900544365.1 uncultured Veillonella sp.
CCTCTGCAATCACATGCGTAGCCATACCTTTGCTTGTTTCTTTTAAAGCTTGTAAGCCCTTCCAGTTGCTTTGTTGTACTAGTGGGATAATCTTTTCACGCAACACATTCACATCGTCCAACATAGAACGGTAGAAACGCAAGCGTTCTACGAAAATAATAACAGCAATGAAAGAACAAAGTAGCAATGGATACATTACATATCCACCTTTAATAAACAATTCAAATACTTCCATGTGATACCTCCTTATACATAATTACTGTTCACATAGTGTATGGGGTTCCTAGCCTAACACAACATGTTACCATAGTTTTGCATTAAGGCTAGAATATTTATTTTACCGTTTCTGTAAATATAATATGAATTGAATCTTTTGTCGGACCTTCTACGATGCGACTATGTACACCGTATAAATTTTGAATGAACTCCTGTGTCAATAATTCTTTCGGCGTCCCTGTGCCCACTACTCGACCTTTTTCTAATGCGATTAGACGATGACAGAATTGGGATGCCAAGTTTAAATCATGAACAGCCATCAATACGGTTACCCCCGCATCACGAACGATTTCCAACATTTCCAATTGGTACTTAATATCCAAATGGTTGGTTGGTTCGTCTAATACTAAGCAAGGACTTTCTTGCGTTAAGGCCCGCGCTAAGATAACCCGCTGCTGTTCTCCTCCTGAAAGGCTCAAGAAACTGCGTGTTTCCATATGGTCCATCCCCACCTGTGCTAGGGCCCTTCTAGCTATAGTATAGTCCTCTGGCGTATCTCCTTCAAGCAATTTTTTATGAGGCATACGACCCATGAGAACAATATCCATGACAGTGAAGTCAAATTGGTATTGATTATGTTGAGCCACCACTGCCATTTGTAGGGCACTTTCACGGAATGAAAGCTCATCTAGGGACCGTCCATTTAACATAATGTTTCCACTATCAGGGTTCAATGTGCGATAGATACATTTTAACAATGTACTTTTACCACTACCATTAGGGCCAATTAAGCCAACGATTTCACGATCTTGTACCGCAATATCTACGCCGTGTAAGATTTCTACATTTCCAATCCCAAAGGTTACCTGTTCTACTTGTATATCCATTAGTTACCTCCAAAGGCATAAGTTTGCTTAACCATTAAGTATACAAAGGATGGCGCACCTATGACGGAAATTAAAATACCAATTGGCAATTCTGTATGTGGAATCAAGGTTCTACTCAAGGTGTCTGCTATTACTAATAATAAAGCGCCACCTAAAGCAGAAATAGGAATTAATCCTTTATGGTTCGTTCCCAACGCTTGTCGCACAATGTGTGGAATTAATAAGCCCACAAAACCAATAATCCCTGCTGCATATACGGCAAAACCGATCATGATAGAGCTCACTACAAGGTATAGTTGGCGGTATCTATGAAGATCTACGCCTAGAGTGATCGCCACTTCATCACCTAGTAGCATCAAGTTTAAAATACGAGTTTGCAACCAAAAGAATACGATAGGTAAAACGATCACAACTAGCATAATCATGATTAAATCCCAATTCGCACCGGCAAGGCTACCCATCATCCAGAATGCTACGTTTTGAATGCCTTCCTTATCTTTGGCAAAGTACACAATGATGCTTGTGAAAGCACTACAAACGGCACTCAATGCCATACCAGCCAATAATAATTTGATGGCATTCGCACGGCCACCTAAATTGGCAATTGTGAGCACTCCAAAAGAAATGAGCATAGCCCCGATGAAGGCCATAATGCCCACATATTCTTCACCAAAGGCAATGCCTACACCCATTAAAATGGCTACTGTAGCCCCTGTGGATGCACCTGAGGAAATGCCTAAAATATATGGATCTGCCAGTGGATTTTTAACAATGGCTTGCATAATAACACCACTGACAGCAAGTCCTGCACCGACTAACGCCGCCAAGATAACCCGTGGCATACGCAACATCCATACAATATCATTCAAAGCGCCTTGTCGTGGATCGTCAATGACAATGGAATCCACAAACTTAGAGGCCACTACTTGCCATAATGTTTGGGCTGGAATATGGACTGTCCCCAAAAACAAGGACCATGCCATCCCTGCCACTAGTAAGGCGATGAGTATGATACCTACGCCTATTACCGTTAATGTATGTGTTCGATTACTCATGAATACCTCCTGTAAAATTAGGATACAGTCCACGAATCATAATCTCTAAACCATCATGAAGCCGTGTCCCTGCACTATAGACCATAAATAGGGGCACCCCATGAACACGATGATTACGTATAGCATCTACATGTTGCAATGTAGGATTGTTATATAAGTTCCCTATTAATTCATTTTGCCGTTCATAATCGTCCTCTACAAATACCAAGAAGATAACGGATGGATTTAAATGGATTAACTCCTCTGCATTAATCGTTTGACCTGCTTCAGAAATCAGCTGTCCCCCAATTTCTTCTAACATGTTCCCCGCTAATGTTTCTTTGTCGTATACACGATATTGACGTCCCGATTGTTCTAATATTAAAGCTGTATCCTTTGTATGCTGTGTTTCTCCATAGGCTTTTGCCTCTACCACTGCACGCTTTGTGCGATTCACCAATTCATTGGCTCGTTCTTGTCGGTTCACAGCAGCCCCTAAATCAAGGATATACTGGTATTCTCCTTCTACAGTACGCTTAGAGTTTTTATAGGATGATCTAGAAATGTAGGAATGAATCCCTCGCTCTGACCAAAAATCCGTACTTTTCCAGTTGTTTTTCTGAAAGGTGGAATACCATCCCACTAATAGGTCAGGCTCCCATAATAAGGTAGTTTCTACATCGGGGATTTCCATACTTTTATAAGGAATCTTTTCATATGCATCTCGATATTCTTCAGCAATGTATTTGCTGTCTGGTACACCGATGGCTGCAATGATACGATCCCCTACACCTAGAGCTAGCAACGTTTCTACAGAACTTTGCCATACGCCCATAATGCGTCGAGGTTCACCTTCATAGGTGACAACCTGATCAGTTCCTTTACTCGTTAACTGATTCACTGTACGTGGCCCTACTTCATGAACAATGGCGGTACTTTCCACATACTCAGGCATGGGAACGAACTCTTCCATACCATGTAGATGTGCGCTGTATAATCCTAATATGATCGCTAACATACATCCAGTTATATATAACTTTTTCATTTATTCACCTAAACGAAAGAGCTACCAAGGTAGCTCTTTCTTGAATCATTATTAGAATTTGTATTTAGCACCAATCATAGCTTGACGACCTGGCATTGCAGAGCTACCAGAACCATATCTGGAGTTACTTGTTGTTTCATACGCTTCGTTTGTCAAGTTTGTTACTGCCACATAAGTAGTTAAATCTTTATTTACATCGTAGTTTAAGTTCCAGTCTAATACTAAGAATCGCTTGGATGTAAAGGCAGCTAAATTAGATCCTGTGTAGTAGTTCATTAAGAAACCAGAGGACAATTTGCCCGCATCATAATTGACATTCAATGTGTAATGGTTCGCCGGACGCAATTTATTAATACCTGTATTAATATCCCCAGAATCGTTATAACCCCAACTTGGATCTACCACATAACCCGGTTTCACAGCCCATTTGTCTTTTAAATGACTGTACGCAACGCCTACAGACCAATGTTGATTTACTTTATGGTCCACAGTAATATTAAATGCTGTTTTCTTTTGCTTTGCATTAACAGCAGTACTTTTAAATTTATCCGCTACACGAATTGGGAATGATGCAATAGAATTACTCATATCTGTTAAGCTATAATTGACACCAACAATTGTTTTTTTGTTAAATTCTTTTTGTAAACCTACTGTATATACATTTCCTTTTTCATCTTGTAAAGGAGTTTTAAATTCCCCATAGGTAGACATATAATCGCCTTTACGCAATGGGCGAAGTACCTTAGACCAGCCTGCAAATACTGTGCTAGTTTCATCAAGTCGATATTGTAGATTTAGAGACGGTGTAACAACATGTGTGTCTCCACCTAATGATGTTCCCGCCTCTGTTGTATAGTCACTATATCTAGCAAATCGTACAGATGGTGTTATATCAAAGTTATCATTTGCATGAATTTTATCTTGTACATAACCATATAAGGAGTTACGTTTTAACTCAGATGTTGTACCTACTCCATCGTCCACTTCATAACTAATTTGTGTTGCTTTATCATACGTAACATTAGCAATCATATCGTGTTTACCGATAGAACGAGCTACCTGTAATTGGACTCCACGATTTTTTTCAGTATTATAATCTGTCGGTGCTCCAGCTTTACCACCTGTTTTTGCCAACCACTCTTCAATGGCTGCTTTTGTACCACCTGGGAATGGAGCTAAGTTTTTAATAATCCATTCGTCTAAGGCCGCTGGATCTATTACACCTTGAGGGAAATCTTCACTAAATTTTTTCTTGATGTCAACACCTGGTACATGCCAGTGGTAGGTATCTGTTTTAGAATATGTATGGTTCTGATTGTAGAAACGTACAAAACTTTCCATATCGGATTGGCGATCAAATGTGTATTTTACATCTACATCATTATGTTTAAACTTACTATAAGAATTATATACAAGTCCGTCTAAGGCAAATAAATTATGGTATCCAGGATTTGCTACATTACCTGAAGTAGTAGATTTTGGTTTTAACATGCCTTTTTCATCTAATGTTCCTACATCAGCAGCAAATATGATACGATTCCAATCTTTTGTATTCCAATATTGTAAGTTTGGTGTGGAAATTGGATACCCATCTTTACCTTGTTTATGATTGATGGAGATTGTCAATCGTTGTGTATCACTAAAATCTTTATCAATACGTACATTAGCGCCTCTTTCATCAAAACGAGAACCACCTAATGTACCAGTTTCACCAGTATGTCCATCACGATATTTTGTATCATCGGATTTAACACGATTTACACCTACAAAATAATGTAGGGAATTATCATTTCCTGCACTACCAGAGTAGGTAAAATCATAGCTATGTTTACCCCAAGAACCAGTAGAAACATCAACTGTTCCTTGATTATGTTCTCCACCTTTACGAGTGATGATATTAATAACGCCACCAGTTGCATCAGAACCATAAGCGGAAGCTCCCGGTCCTTTGATAACTTCAATTTTATCGACTGCATTAATATTTGTTACTTGGTCTAAATTAACGCCTGTAGATTTACTGCCGGTCGCACTTCTGCCTGCAATACGTGTACTTGTAGCATTATCTACACGACGACCATCAACCAATACGATAACACGAGTGTCACCATTGATAGAGATACCATTGTTAAAGAATTGGTATCCGTATTCACCACCACGATATCCTGGATTTTGGAATGTAACCCCTGGAATACGTTTGATCGCTTCTGTTAAATCAGCATAATGACGTCTTTCAATTTCATCACGAGTGATAACTTTTACGTCACCACCTGTACGATAATAAGATTGTTCTGTTACAGTGTTACCAAATTGATCTCTAGAACGATCACCTTTCACTACCTTTGTATCTAATTGGTAGTTGTCCAAATGCTCATCAAATGCTGCTTGTATACCACTAAATGTAGTCAAAGCTACACATGCTAACAAAGCAGCAGAAATACGCTTTCCTGTTGTTTTCATGAATATACCCTCCAAAGTTTTCGTACGCCCATACGAATTGAAAAATTTATATTGCTTTTACCTCATAGTAAAATACTGATTATAATTATACTTCATGATATCTTCATTTTTCAATATACTTTTCAAATATAACGAAATTTCATAGGTAGGTTTTCCTATATTCTATATTGTATTTTTAATGCCCATTAGATGTATTGATATTTTTTGACTTATTATTTATAGCCCATATAATGATTTCCCATAGAATATGTATGCAATCTGTGGTACTATGATAACTGAATACAGTGAAGGAGGTATCTATGCAACAAACTAATAAAAAAGGTCTCATCACCGCTTTAAGTTGCTATTTTATTTGGGGGCTTTTACCCATCTACTGGGGACTTCTCCACCATATATCAGCCTATAGCGTGCTGGCTCACCGCATTATATGGTCTGCTCTCTTTATGTCCTTTGTGGCTATTGGACTAAATTACCAACAATTTAAGAAAGACTGCATACATTTAAAACAAAATATATCCCAATTGGGTTTATTGATTCTAGCTTCTATTTTCGTATCTAGTAATTGGGGATTATACATTTGGGCCATCTCTAACAATCGTGTGATGGATACTAGCTTTGGATATTATATTAATCCGCTCCTCAATGTAGTCTTAGGGGTACTTGTTTTCAAAGAAAAGCTAACCTTCCCACAGTGGTGTAGTGTAGGCTTAGCTACCATCGGCATCATCTTCATTTCTCTACAAATGGGAAGTACCCCTGATCTAGCTCTAGCCATTGCCTTAACCTTTGGACTCTATGGTCTGGTAAAGAAAAAACTGTTGATTCATCCTTTTACAAGTATTGCTTTTGAAGCTTGGCTCGTAGCGCCCCTAGCACTAGCGTACACAACCTATATCGACGCTAGCTCTTGGTCAGCGTTTCAAAACGATTCCTATACAGCCACATTATTCGTGATCTCTGGTCTAACTACCTCAGCGCCACTCGTTTTATTCACTTATGGAGCACGATTATTACCATTAAACCTGTTAGGATTTCTGCAATACCTATCTCCCACCATCGCTTTGCTTATCGCCATCTTCTATTTCGGTGAAAGCTTCGATACAAATAAAATGATTTCCTTTTCTTTCATTTGGGTAGCCCTTGGAATCTATACAGCCTCCAATTATACCAAATAAATACAAAACAGCCTGTGCATTCGTCGCACAGGCTGTTTTCATAGTATGACCTCCGTATATTGTCTCAATTCATCTTCCATATCTAGTTCTACTGCATATTTAGACAATTTTAATAAATTTATAACATCATTAAAAAAATTATCAGGTACTTTTGTCGTTAGCCCATGTAAATAGGCAGCCGCCTCATGTGAAAATGCCCCTTTTTTATCCATATAATTACCACCCTTTTATTCTTAAATTTTATATCTTATAAGAATAATAGTCAAACCAATGGTTACTTTTATTTAAATTCTTATATGTAAAATATTTATCTCTAATAATTACATTCGAAACTCTCTATGAAATCCTCCCCTTTCCTACAAAACTTTTATAATTCTGTATCCCTAGCAACTGAAAATTATTTTTATTTACTGTATACTAAAAACATCAAAGGGAGCGACTCCTATGAGAGAACGCTCCATATACTTTATCATGCTAGGCCCATGGTATCTACATTTGCAGGAATGTCTGCATTCTTTCAGCGGCTTTCAGTCAAAAAAGTATCTGCAAATGATGATACCATATCAATGATTATACTAATGGTAAACACAGAAAGGATACGCACATGGACACTATGAAACAAGCCCTTGGTCTTACAGGCAACGACAGAATGGAAGTTATGATTGATATTAAAGACCGCTTTCTCGGTGGCACCTTAGATTTAGAAACGGCTCGTACCTTATTGAAAGAAAAAATCGGCACCTGCACGCCTGATGAATTTGCCTACGGTGAACAACAATTAAAAGGTTCTTACACTGACGAAGAAATCACCCATCGTATGGATGACTTATTAGAATTATTCGATGGTATTTTAATCCGTGCAAATAATGAATATCCTGAGCATCATCCATTGACGGTGTATCTCAATGAAATCAACGCTATGGAACAACAGTTAATTGAAATGGAAACTTTGTTACAAGCGCCTCACTTCATCCTCAATCCTTGGCTTGGCGTATACGATGCTCTCACTACTTGGCGCATCCATTTAGCTCGCAAACAAAATCAATTATATCCTGTTTTAGAACGATACGGTTTTGACCGCCCTACGAAAATCATGTGGACTTTCGACGACGCCGTTCGTGATGCTATCTCTGAAAGCAAACAATTGCTAGAATCTGGTCAAGAAGCTGAATTTTTAGCAAAACAAGCTGATGTCATCGATATTATCCGTGACCTTAACAACAAAGAAAAAGAAGTACTGATTCCAACAGCATGGAAGTTATTACAAGACAGTGACTTCATCACTATGAGCCAAGGCGATCATGAAATTGGCTTTGCTTTCATTACACCACCGCCATTCTATAAAGGCCGTCCTGATGCGGAACCTAAGAAGGTCGAAGAAACCTCTGCAACCACTGGACATGTCTCAACACAATCCAACAGTAATGCTAATGTAGGATCCCCTGGAAACACTCAATTAGGTGTTACTGGTAACCCTACAGCTTTGTTACAAGAGTTAGCTCAGTTAGTAGGCAAATATGGTATTAATGGAACCCCTGAACAAACGCATGACCTAGCTGTGGGCGCTTTAACGATTGAGCAAATTAAATTAATTTTTAAATTCTTGCCAGTAGACATTACCTTTGTGGATGAAAATGATTTAGTTCGTTTCTATAATGATACGAAGCACCGCATCTTCCCTCGCAGCTCTAATATTATCGGCCGTGTAGTGCAAAACTGTCATCCAAAGAAAAGCTTGCCATTAGTACAAGAAATTATCGATTCTTTCAAAGCTGGCAGACAAGATTACACGGAAATGTGGATTAACAAACCTGACCTATTCATCCATATCGAATATATCGCTGTACGCAATGAAGAAGGCCAATTTAAGGGCATCTTGGAAATGGTGCAAGATTGCACACACATTCGCAGCTTAAGTGGTTCCCGTAAAGAATTGATTTGGGAAGGTTCTAATTCTGCGTATCATGCGGTAGATCATATAGATTACAAAAACATTCGCAAAGAAGATACAACTCCGACGAATACTGCTGAATCCGATGCAACCCCGGGGCATATCTATGAAAACGACCTAGGACTAACTGGTGACACTAAACTATTCCCTCTATTCGATACTATTCCTGGTCTAAAAGATCATATGATTCATATTCACCCTAACTATAAAATGCTAAACTCTCCACTGGCTAAATTGATGAAACATAAAGCTACCTTGTCCATGGTGGCAGAACGTGGTGAGATGTCATTAGACACATTAATCCAAGCAATCTTAGCTTTCAAACATAAGAATCAATAAATCTATTTGAGGACTATCAGCGATAGTCCTCTTTTTATCCCCTCAATGCATCGTTACGAACGTTGTCCATATATATTTTGCACAAAATACCTCGGAGGGCGGAGGATGGTTTTGTTGTCCCCCCCAAAAAAAATATATTATAGAACCTGAAAAGACAGACACAGTTTGCACTCGCAAACCATATCTGTCTTTTCTATTACTCAATTTCTTTATTTTTAATTTTTTCCAAGAATATTTCGATGCGTTTTACCGCTTCTTTAATATTCTGCAAGGAGTTAGAATAAGCTACGCGTACAAAGCCTTCTCCGCAGTCACCAAAGGCATTCCCCGGAACTACGGCAATACGTTGATCATAGAGTAGTTTTTCACAAAACTCTTCCGATGTCATCCCAGTACTTTTGATAGATGGGAACACATAAAATGCCCCTTCTGGCTCGAATGTATGCAGTCCCATACGATTAAAAGCACTTACTAATAGCCGACGACGCATATCGTATTCTTCACGCATGTATTGAATATCTTTGTCCCCATTCTTTAACGCTTCAATCGCTGCATATTGGGACATAGAGGGAGCACTCATAATACCGTATTGATGCATCTTCGTCATCTGCGCAATAATCGGTGCTGGGCCAGTGGCAAATCCAAGACGCCAGCCTGTCATTGCATAAGCTTTAGAAAATCCATTAATCAAGATAGTGCGTTCTTGCATGCCCGGAATAGCTGCAATCGATACATGTGGCTCATCCCCATAGGTAAGCTCACTGTATAATTCATCGGACAAAATGAATAAATCATGCTTGATAACAACTTCTGCAATAGCTTCCAAGTGTTCACGGCGTAATACTGCCCCTGTTGGATTATTGGGAAATGGTAAAACTAAAAGCTTTGTTTTCTCCGTCACTGCTGCTTCAATCGCCTCTGGAGTCAAACGAAACTCATCCTCTTCCTTCGTTACTATCTGTACTGGTTTGGCATTACACAGCTCTGCTAATGGTGTATAGCACACAAAACTCGGCACCGGAATCAACACTTCATCACCTGGATTTAATAAAGTACGACAGGTTAAATCAATGGCCTCCGATCCACCTACGGTAACAATCACTTCTGTCGCCGGATCATAGGACACATGATACTTCCGTTCTAACCATTTAGAAATTTCTTCCCGTAGTTCCATAAAACCACGATTAGGAGAATACCAGGTTTTCCCCTTTTCTAACGTATTAATCCCTTCTTCACGTATATGATAGGGCGTAGCAAAGTCTGGCTCACCAATACTGAGAGAGATCACATTATCTAATTCATTAGCAATTTCAAAAAAACGACGAATCCCCGATGGTTTCACAGCTTTGATTTCAGTATTTAAATAGTTGTCATAATTAATCATCGAATACATTTCTCCGATCTTCACGAACTCCACCCGTGTGAAATACAATATTGTTATCTTTATAACGCGTTAAAATAAAGTTTGTTGTAGTAGAAAGTACGGAATCCAATGTAGATAAACGGCGAGATACAAACAAAGCAATATCGCGCATGCTTTCCCCTTCTACGATAACTGTTAAATCATAGCTACCAGACATAAGGTATACTCCTTGTACTTCTGGAAATTCCATAATTCGTTCTGCCACTTTATCAAAACCTTGATCTGGAGCAGGAGTCACACCTAATTGGATAAGAGCAGTTGACTTGTTTTGGTCTACTTGTTCCCAATCAATGACTGCTTGGTACCGTTTAATAATGCCAGACTCCTCGAAGGCTTGAATGCGACTTGCCACATGCGCTTCTTCACTGTTAAGCATAATGGCTAGATCCGCAGCCGACATGGAGGCGTCCTCATCTAATAAACGTAATAAACGATGATCCAATGTGTCTAATTGTACTGTCATAAGGGAGACTCCTTTCTTATGATTCACATCTATGTCTTATAAACGATAGCATTGTACATGTATTCTCAATGCTTATCTTTTTATTATAGTCAGTTTCTCTGAAAGTAGCAATATATTATGTTACACCTACACAATTTAATCGTAAGATACCATCGTGGTAGGAAATCTATCCTGATGATAGAACTAAAGATACATTGCATCCCCTCGTATTACCACTCCTCTCAAAATTGTTTCTAACTTCATGAATAGTCACACTCTAAAAAAATTTTATAGCTTCTATTCCCGTTCCCTATCTCTTAACATACACAAAATTGATTTATATAATACGTTTATATCCCTATTCTTGCCGACTCCTTTCTCATATTCACTTATTTGTACATCCTTAACTTAGTTAAGTTCTATAGAAAATATTTATATAACCTTTACAAGGTTCACAATTAGGTATATTCTATAGAACGTATTACAAAAGGAGGAGTTATCTATGAATGCCCAATCGTTACAAAATCAAGAAGAAACATTATTTAATTCTGGGTTTATCAGTATTACTATTATTAACTTTATCGTCTTTTTAGTGTACTACTGCTTTGTAGTTATCACAGCAAGCTATGCTACAAAAGAACTTCATTCTACAGTTGCCGAAGCAGGCTTTGCTACTGGTATTTATATTATTGGCACTTTATTTGCTCGCCTTATCATGGGGCAGCGCTTAGAGCTCATCGGACGTAAAGAAGTACTTCGTTATGGCGCTATCTTTTATTTTTTAACTACTCTTGCCTATCTCATTGCCAAAGACATCCTAATCTTAGATGTAGTCCGTTTCCTAAACGGCTTTGCCTATGGTACCGTATCCACCGCTGCCAATGCAGTGGTCACTGCTTATATACCTAAATCAAAAGATGGTGAAGGCATCAATTATTATGGTCTTAGCACTAGCTTGGCCGCCGCTATTGGACCTTTCATCGGCATGATTTTATTGCCTGCCGTAGGTTTCACTTGGATTATTTATCTTGCCGTCCTATTATCTATAGGTGTCGCCATCGCTTGTTTGCGATTCCCTGTACAAAATTTAAGCTTATCCTCTACAGAAGCAGCCTCCATGAAATCTTGGTCTCTTAAAAACTTTATTGAACCACGCGTAGCTTTTATCTCCTTTCTCGGTTTCCTAATGGGCCTTGCTTACTCTAGTGTACTAGGATTTCTTTCTATCTTCACCCATGAAATCGGTCTTATTACAGCAGGAGCCTTCTTCTTTGTTGTCTATGCCCTTGTGATTACTGTGACTCGCCCTATTGCAGGTCGTATCTTTGATGAACGCGGAGAAAATGCTGTTATGTACCCTAGCTATGTATGTTTAACGATTGGACTTTTACTCATCGCTTATAGTTCAAATGCAGCGTTACTACTCATCGCTGGTGCCTTTGTCGGCTTAGGCTATGGTACTTTCATGTCGAATGGTCAAGCGGTTTGTTTGAAAGCCGTAGAACCTGCCAAAATTGGGGTAGCTCTTTCCACCTATTTCATTGGTTTAGATCTTGGTTTAGGAGTAGGACCTTATACATTAGGTATCTTGCATGGATTACTATCCTACAGTGGTATCTACATCGTATCTGCCATCATCCCAGTTATCGTATTGGTGCTCTATGCCATCTACTATCGTCCTGTGAAAGAACAAGCTATCTACGAAGAAGAGATTTCACAACATCAATAAGTATATACACATAAAAATTGCCATATACCCTATGCTATAACATACATATGCATATCGGTATATGGCTCTTTTATATTATCTTTTTTTACAAATACACGAATTTTATTCGTCCTATCAATCAAATTAGTATCATTACAAAAAAACTTAAGAGTATCATAGCCAATATATCTGTCTATAAGAAGGAGGTTCGTCTCACTATAAATTATCTTTCCTAACTCATCATAACAGTTTACGACAAAATCTAAATCACAATTAAATTTTCCATTCATAATTTCAAGAAGAACATAAAAGGATTGTGTGCTTCCTTTATCGACTTCTTGTATTCCATAAGACTGTAGATCAATTTGAAAAAATTGAAATGTTTTTTCATTAATTTCAATAGCATTATATAATCGATCAACATCAGTAACTGTATTCATAGTCCCTCCCTAAGCACACTCATTATATGATACTTACATTATAAGGCTCTATAATAAATGTTGGGGCTACTCATATAAGAGTAGTCGCCAACATTCTTTTTTTGCAATAAAATAGACATATA
>UQVF01000051.1 GCA_900544365.1 uncultured Veillonella sp.
TTGCGTAATTAAATTTATAGTGATAATATTTATTATATAAAGGTATAGAATGTATATCTTGGTAAGGTTTTTGTGTTAGGAGTATATTATGAATAACAAGACAAGAAAGCAATTGTTATCATTTGCAGCAGCCACGGGTGTCCTTTTCCAATTTGGTGGCACAGCGCATGCTGTACAAGTATTCGATTTAGGTGAATTTGTGGTGCATGCACCAGCTCGTGCGGCAGTAGAAGAAGCGGTTGCAACACCTTCAGTAGAAGGTGCGTATGCAGGTGGTCAAGTATCTCAATCTAGTTTAATGGGTGTGTTGGGTAACCAATCCTTTATTGATACACCGTTTAACGTTACTGGTTATACAAATGAGTTGATGGAAAATAAACAGGCATCCAATGTAATTGATATTGTAGCCAATGATGCTTCTGTCAAAGATCAATCCTTATCAGGTGCTTCTAGCGCTTGGTCGATTCGTGGATTCCGTACAACACAACAAGATACGCAATTTAATGGCTTGTACAATATTTCTCCACGCTTTTATACCGGTACTGAAAGTATTGAACGTGTAGATGTTATTAAAGGGCCAGCTGCTTTGTTAGGTGGTATGCCCCCAAATGGTACTATTGGAGGTACAATCAACTTTGTACCAAAACGTGCTACAGATAAAGATATTACAAAGGTGAAATTATCCTTCGGTAATGGCTCTCAATTCACACAACATGTAGATGTAGGACATCGTTTTGGTGATAATAACAAATACGGTGTACGTGTAAATGTGTTGAACCGTAATGGTGAAACATCTAATGATAACGAAAAAAATAATGCAAGTACAGTAGCAATTGGCGCTGATATGCGTGGTGAAAAAGTACGTGCAGCTATTGATTTGGGATATGTATATAATGAAATTGAAAATCCACAATACCGCATTACATTTGGCAATAAGTTCTTAGCTAGTACGAAACAAGATGTGTTTACTGTGAAAAATGCAGACCATCATAAGAAATATGGCGCTGACGGAACATATCGTCGTGTAACAGAGAAATATGGTGTTATCAGTGGTGAGTATGATTTTAATAAAAATTGGACGGCTTACGCAGGATTTGGTATGCGTTATACATCCATGGATTACCTATACAATGAATTCCAAGTAAATGATATTAATGGTAAATCCAATCTTCGTTACCGATATAACAACCAAATCAATAAATCTACATCCGTAGAAGTAGGTGTAAAAGGTAAGATTACTACTGGCGATGTAAACCATAATATTGGTGTTGCTTTCGCTCGTTCTGAATACAAACGATACATGGCAAATCGCAATTTAAATAATGTGGCAGCTAACTTCTATGTGCAAACTACAAATTGGGGTGCGCCACAAGGCGATTTAAACTGGTATACGCATTTGAATGACACAAGCATCCAAACTGGTGTATCCGTTACAGATAGAATTACTACAAAAGATGAAAGTTGGCAGTTTATTGTGGGTGGACGTTTACAAAAAATTAAAACACAAAACTTCCCACGTTTAAGTAAAGCCTTCAATGGTGCTGATACATATGCTTCTTATGATAAAACAGCATTCTCTCCAGCAGTAGGCATTGTTCATAAATTCAATGACAAAACATCTGTATATGCAAACTATATGGAAGGCTTACAAGCTGATACAGTAACCAATGCAAGCGCTGTTAACTTTGGTGAAGCAGTAGAACCATATAAAGCAAAACAATACGAAGTAGGTGCAAAGTTTGATTTTGGTAAATACACAGCAACAGTAAGTGCTTTCAATATTAAAACACCAGCTTTAAGCTATGTAACAGTGACACCAGTTAATAAGCTTGATCGTTACTATAGTTTATCTACTGAAATCCGCAACCGTGGATTAGAGTTTAATGTATTTGGTGAACCTACAAAAGGTACTCGTGTATTGGGTGGGTTCATGTTATTAGATTCTCGTTATACAAAAGATAATGCTGATAGTAATGCAAAAGGTCACCGTGTTGAAGGTACATCAAAAGTAAATGCTGTAGTTGGATTAGAACAAGACGTAAAAGCAGTACAAGGCTTAACGTTTACAACACGTTTGAATTATACAGGACCAGCATTTGCTAACCAAGATAACACAATTCGTGTTCCAGGATACTTCACATGGGATTTAGGTGCTAGATACACATGGAATAGCGGTCATGTTCCAATGACAGTTCGTGCAGATGTGTACAATGTATTGAATAAGGATTACTGGAATGCATTAAATGGATCTGTTTACCAAGGTAATGGACGAACAGCTATGGTATCTTTAACTGCTGGATTCTAATGATTATATAATCTAACTAGATATATCCATTTAGGGGAAGAACCTTCTGTTATGCAGAGGGTTCTTTTCTATGTCAAGATATACAAGAAAGGAGATACATGGTACAGAAAGATATATCTTCATCTTATGCACCTCAAAAGAATACGTCTTTCTTTGGAAAGTTTACAGGTCAAATGATAGTGGCCTTACTTATTCTAGGATTAGGCAGTTTCGTATTCTTATCGGTAGGGGCAAGGTCCATTTCACTAGAGATGATTTGGAATAGTATTTGGAGTGGCTCTGTGAATACAGATAGCATCGTCATTAATACAATTCGTATACCTCGATTGTTGGTGGCTTTCATCTGCGGTATTCATTTTGCCGTCGCAGGAGCGCTCATGCAAGGAATTACAAATAACCCGATGGCGAGCCCTTCTATTTTAGGGGTTAATGCAGGAGCTAGTTTTGGTCTCGCCATTGCTATGATTGCCTTCCCTATGGCAAGTTTAAATATGACTATATTATTCAGCTTTTTAGGGGCTGGATTGGCAACGGCTTGCATTTTATACTTAGCCAATCGAGGTATGGCGAAGGGATCTAAAGTATATTTAGCCTTAGCTGGTACTGCTATTAGTGCTATTTTTATGGCCATTACACAAGCTTTAGTTGTTTTCTTTGATGTAGCTCAAGATATGAGTTATTGGACAGCTGGCGGTATTGGTGGCGTTCGTATGGAGCAAGTGTTGTTAGTGGCTCCTTGGACTCTTATCCGTGGGGTTATTGAAAAAGGAATTGCCTTGGCTATTTCTAAACAAATTACCTTGCTTAGCTTAGGCGATGAAGTGGTTGTTGGTTTAGGTGGAAAGTTAACCCAAATTCGTCTCTTAGCAGGTCTTACTGTATTACTGTTAAGTGGATCTGCTGTAGCCATTGCGGGACCTATCGGCTTTGTTGGCCTCATTGTGCCGCATATGGCTCGTTACATGGTAGGTCTCAGCTATGAAAAAGTCATTCCTTTTTCTGCTGTTTTAGGTGCCATTGTGGTCATCGTAGCAGATACGGTAGCACGTGTGGTATCGCCACCATTTGAAGTGCCTCTAGGGGCTGTGACCGCCTTAGTAGGGGTTCCTTTCTTTCTCTATTTAGCGAATCGAAAGGAGGCTAACTAATGTATCAAGGTAGACGATTTGCCCTGTGGGCGATTGGGCTGTTAATAGCGTTGGCAGTGATGTTTGTAATCCATTTAGGAACGGGATTTTCTGAGTTCTCTTACATGGATTTAGTGCGAATTATCGCCGGCTATGGGACAGAATGGCAAGAGCGCATTGTTTTTGACTTCCGTATGGTTCGATCCGTGCTAGCTATTTGTATCGGTGCTGGTTTAGCTCTATCTGGGGCTATCTTTCAAACCATCACTCGTAATGAATTAGCTAGTCCCAGCGTGCTCGGTGTCAATGCAGGCGCTGGTGTAGCAGTGATGTTATACATCTATTTTGAGCCAGCTAATGCCATAACTACAATTTGGAAAGCACCTCTCTTTGCCATCATTGGTGGTGGATTGGCAGCGCTAATTATTTTTCGTATGTCTTATCGAAAAGGTCGTAGTTTGTCTCCAATGACGTTAATTTTGAACGGTATCGCTGTATCTACAGGTATTCATGCAGTACAAATGGTGACCATGGTGACCTTAAGTCCAGATAAATTTAATCAAATCAATACTTGGCTCATCGGTACGATTTTTGGAAATAGCTGGAACCATGTGATGGTCTTAGCACCGATTGTAGCGATTGGTGCAATAGCCTTATATTGCTACTCTACAAAATTAAATGTATTGAATTTGAATGAAGAAACTGCTATCGGTTTAGGAGCACGGATTACAAAGGAGCGTGTTACCTTCCTTTGTATTGCGGTAATTGTAGCCGCTTCTTGTGTTGCTGTAGGTGGTAGTATTGGTTTCATTGGGCTTATTGCGCCACATATTGCACGGCGTTTAGTAGGTGTCAACCATCGTTATTATTTACCAGTAACCCTTTTATTAGGAGCTCTATTGTTACTTTCAGCAGACTGGTTAGGACAAGTCATCATTGCACCAGACGAAATGTTAGTAGGCATCATCGTAGCATTGGTGGGAGCACCCTATTTTCTATATGTATTGGCACGGACGAGAGGATAAGATATGGCATTTGAATTACAACACGTTTCTACTGGGTATGAGCATAAGATTATCAGTAAGGACGTAGATATTAGAATTCCCTTGGAAAAGGTAACTGCCTTGATTGGCTCCAATGGTTGCGGTAAATCCACTCTGTTGAAAACGATTTGTCGAATCATTGCACCCAAAGGAGGCTCCGTTATTTTAAATGGAGAAGATATTCATAAAAAAGATACGAAGGAATTGGCGAAACAACTAGCAATTTTGCCACAGAACCCGATGGCACCAGGGTCTTTGACGGTGCGTGACCTCATTAGTTATGGTCGTGCGCCCCACAAATCTGGTATTTTGCAACGTGAAAGTCAACGGGATCGTGAATTAATTGATTGGGCCATTGATGTGACGGATTTACATAACTTTGCTCATACACCGATTCAGAATTTATCGGGCGGTCAACGCCAACGGGCTTGGATTGCCATGGCCATTGCGCAAGATACAGATATTCTATTCTTGGATGAACCTACTAGTTATTTAGATATTTCTCATCAAATGGATGTACTGGAACTAGTAGAACGATTGAACCAAGAATATAAGAAAACGGTCATTATGGTCATTCATGAATTGAATCAAGCGGCGCGTTATGCGGACCATATTATCGCTATGAAAGATGGAGATGTGCACTTTCAAGGAACGCCACATGAGGTATTAACAGAAGAAATGTTGAGTAAAATTTTTGGAGTGGACTCCATCATTTTGAATGACCCTCGGACGAATCGTCCGTACTGTATTGCCTATACCCATGCATCGGTGGAAAAAGCGAAACAAGTAGGTGGTGCATTATGATGGGACGTCGTGTTGGATCCTATCTCGGCTGGGCAGCTACATTGGCGATTGTAGCAGCTCTTCTGTATGGCTTAGTGAGCGGAACTTTCAGTAGCTGGGGCGCCCCTCGTTTAGGAGAAGGTTCGGTAGTGAAAGAAAAGCGACTCGACACGGATGAGGCTATTACGAAAGAAATGAATGCTCGCTTCAAGAAAGTAAAACAATCTGCAGAGAAGCTCATTACCAATGAAGAGGGGAAAATGGTATTGCACCATAAATATGGTACTACTGTCATCCCTGATAAGCAGGAACGCATTGTGGTCATCCGTATGGAAGACCCAATGTATGCCCTAGGTGCGCCTATGATAGGGGCTTACAATCGAGATAACTTTTACTTGCATAATGAACTAGAAGCGCAAGGTGTACAGCACATCAGTATTAACGAGGAAACGAAAACTATTAATTTAGAGCAAATTGAGGCGTTAAAACCAGATTTGATCATTATGCGTGATTCCTTCACTCGTAGTACCTTTGATGCGTTGAGCAAAATTGCGCCCACCGCAGCGTTTGAGTTACAAAATGCGGAGAGGGCATTGCTGACACTTGGTATGGTATTACATCGTGAAAAACAAGCAGAAGCACGATTGCGCCAATATTATAACCATGTGAAAGAAGCTCGTATGGCGATCAAATCTCGTATTGGAGATAGTCCGCTAGCCTATATTCGGGTGATGAAAAAAGAAATACGCTTATATCCGTACTCCTCAAGTGTAAATAGTCGATTCATTTTTGATTTGCTGAATATTACACCGGATACAGAGTCATTAGCGTTAGATGGTAAAAGTAACAATGCTGTATCCCATGAAATGTTACCGGATATCGATGCGAAATATCTACTAGTAAGCTCTGCTTATGGGGCGAGCAGTCGCAGTACATCGAATCAAGTAGGGAAAGAACTAGAAGATATACAAGCCATGGAAATTTGGCACACCATTCCAGCGGTACAAGAAGGACATGTACACGTGGTGACGAATCAGGTGTGGAGTTCTCATGGGATTATAGCGAAAGAACGGGCAATCGACGAGCTTCGCTTGTGGTTAGCTCCTTGAGATGCTATGTAGCTTGTGACATTTGTAACTGAATAGGAAAAAGGGAAGAGCACGGCATACCCCTCACAAACGGTATTTCATAATGTTTGTTCGGGGCACACCGTGCTCTTCTTGTGTTTAGATTATTTAGGCAGTAAAGGAAAGCCACAAGGCTACTACACATAACTGCGTTCCTTAGAGAAATAGTTTGTTGTTTTCGTTTCTTCAATAAGTAATGAAAAAGCCTAACGAATAAGGTCTGACACACCTTAGCACGTTAGGCATTTTCAATTTTCTATTTTCTTGAGATGAGCCTAAAGCCTTCGACACTTTGGTGGCTCTTCTTTTGTTATGTTTAGTATAACACAGTTGTCTATAAAACACAAAGTATTACTGGAATACGATGGAGAAGCGTATTCTAGCAGGTAATGGGTCGCCAAATTTGTTTGTTCCAGGTGCAAATGGCACGGTTGGTATATAGGCTGCGACTGCATTTTGTTGGGCTGCATTGGCATCGCCAGAGACTTGAACTGATGCGACTTGGCCGCTTTCGTAAATATCGGCGGTTACGTAGACAGTACCAGATTGTCCAGGTGTTGGGTTAGCTGGTTGTATGTTGCCCAATGGAGTTGGACGGTTGACAACAGTGGTCCTAGCTTCTTCTTCGGCGGCACGGGCGGCTGCATCGGCTTCCGCTTTGGCACGGGCTGCAGCTTCAGCAGCTTGGAGAGCTGCATTAGACTGCGGTGATGCAATCGGTTGTTGTTTAGGCAAGGTACTTGGTTTTTGTTTTGGTACGTCTTGCTTTGGTTGTTCTGGTCGAGGTTCTGGTTTCATAGATTCCGGAATCTCAGGAACGGCTACCGCTTCTTGTGGTTCTGATGGAGTGCTTTCCTCTTGTGGAGGTTGTTGTTCCGCAGATTGTGAATTTTCAGATGCCTGCTCTTGAGCGCTTTCAGCCATACTTACTTCATAGAACGTGGTTGTTGATTCATGGAATGGTTCCGTTACTTTATTGAAGATGGCAGACGCCACAGGGATGAGCGCGATATGACCCGCTAAGGAGATGTAGAGGGCGTATTTCCAAAATTTATCTTCCTTCACGGATTACCTCTTTTCTACGGCAATGGATAGTTTTTTCACACCTGCTTGTTTCAAAGCATCGAATGTTTCAATGACGAATCCATAGTTGACGTCTTTATCACCGTTTAGAATGACTTGTAAATCAGGATTTCGTTGCAACTCAATTTGCACACGGCGAATCAATTGTTCTTTATCGAGACTTTCTTTGTTGAAAGCAATATTGCCATCTGCCATGACAGTAATATTCGCATGTTGATTCATATCGAGTTGAGCAGAGCTAGCTTGTGGCAAGCCCACTTTGAAAGTATTTTGTTGTACCATCGTCATGGTGCTAATCATAAAGAACACAAGAAGGAAGAAGATGATATCAATCATTGGAATGATCATTAACTTCGGTTCTTCTTGTACTTTCATACTCCGAAGTTTCATTAGGCATTCTCCTTTTTATGAAGGAAACGAACGATGGATGCCATCATTTGTTCCATGTCAGATACGATTAAGTTTACTTTACGGGAGAAAATAGCATGTAACACAAGGGCCACTATAGCAACACATAAACCAGCAGCAGTGGCTACCAATGCTTCCCCTACGCCGGATGTAATTGCCATTGGTTGACCGTTGGATAAATCTAAGACGCTGAAAGAGTCAATCATACCTACAACAGTACCTAATAGACCTAAAATAGGAGCTAATGTAACAAAGGTACTCAACAAGCTTAAACGGTCTTGTAATACGTTTACTGTACGCATAGCTTGCGCCTCTAAGGTAGGTTCTACTGCGAATCCATCTTGGTGAGCATTCAGACCTTCTGTCACTAATTGCGCCAATACATTGTCAGGATGCTCCTTGGCAAAAGCAAGGGCTTCTGTTACATCGCCTTGAGCAAATTTAGTAGCCATTGTTTCCTCTACTAAACGATTAGCACTCGCTGTTTTACGGTATACTAAGACACGGTCAATCCCAATAGCGATGGTGAGCACAGAGATAATTAGGAACAGGTACATCACCGGTCCACCTTGTTGGAAAATAGATAACATTTGATTCATTAGAAACACACCTTTCTGTAAAAATTTACACCAAACCTAATACATAAAGAAAGACTACTTATATATAAGGGGAGAGTATAAAAAGTACCTTCTATATAAAGTAGCCTTACCTTTAGTGATATATATTATCATTGTATATTCTATGAGAATAGATGTCAACTGAATTAGCATTCATGTTTTAGATAGAATAATATAGGTTTTGCATGCTTAGTATCAGTATGTTTGAGTGTCATATATTTTTTTGTAAAGTAGAAAAATTCATATACGTATCAACCGTTATAGGTAATTATTATCATAGTATTAGATGCGCACTAGTTTATATAATAATTTTAGTAAGTAGCGTAATATATAAAGTTCTAGCATGAAGCGGAGCGCAATGCAAATATAGCCAGATGCTGTATATAAAATAAAGCTGCAACACAACATATTATTGCGTTACAGCTTTTATATTTATTCGAAAATAATACACATTATGACAAACATATGTTATACTGTTGATGAAGAGTAAAACGTGGTTTAGGTTCATCTCCGAAAGGAGGTGATGCTATGTCAGTATTTGAAATACTTTCCCTTGGGATTAATTTTCTAATGCTCATAGTAGCGATTATCACCTTATATGTAATGCTACGACGTAAGTAGTATTCTTATAAAAGAAACCGTGCCTAATGTAAAGAGAAGTATCTCATCACGTTAGGCACAAAAATCAAATTTTGATGAGCCTAACGCGCCACACGTTTTGCTCTTCTTTATTTATAGGATAGCATATTTTACAGAAAAGGTAAATGTAATGATGTGGTAAAATATATAGAGATTAGTGTGAGGTAAAAGTTAAAAGATTTTTGCTACATAGAAGTTGGGGGATTATGGATAGATATATTGAGAGTATACACAATTTAATGAAATGGAAAACCAATGAAAGACAAACCAATGAAAGACAAACGAACGTTAATATATACAATTGAAAATTCAACAGTGACGACAGTAGGAGAATGGCTTGATGCGCATCAATTCCCACGGAAAACGATGAAAGACCTCTTTGGGGCAAAAGGTGTTCGACTGGACGGACAGATTTGCACGGCGAAATCGGGACTTTCACAGGGAATGGTGCTAGAAGTTATACCTCTGAAAGAGCGCATCGACCACGATCCAATAGAAATGCCTTTAACGATAGCCTATGAAGATGAAGATATTCTTATCGTAGACAAACCATCGGGAATCACGATGAACTCGAAAGGGCAAGTATCTTTAGCGAATGGAGTGGCTCACTATTTTAAAGAACATAAAATCTACGGAAAAGTGCGATTTTTAAACCGCTTAGACCGTGACACATCGGGCTTGGTGGTAGTAGCCAAGCACGGATTAGCACAGCATTATTACCAATTGCAGATGGATGATAACCGACTGGAGAAATGGTATCGTGCCACTGTAAAAGGTCGAGTAGAACAGTCGCAAGGTGTATTGGAGGTTTCACTGCGAAAGAGCGCAGACGGCATTCATCAAGAAGTGCACTCAGAGGGGACGATGACAAAAACAGAATATGAAGTTCTATCTTATGATGAAAACCAAGATACAACAGAAGTGCGCATTCGATTATGGACGGGGAAGACCCATCAAATTCGAGTGACTATGGCACATATAGGACATCCGCTGGCACATGATCCGTTGTATGCAGATGCACAAGCGGTGGAATATAAGCAGGGTGCTTTGGGAATGGATACTATACAAGCTCACACAAGTGTACAAAACGATTCAGAAAATACAGCGAAAGTACGAGAACAGGTGCCGGTACAAAATGCAGAAAAGACCTTTACTCTAAGAGCCTATCGACTAGTGTGCTATCACATGCGAACAGGGGAGCAAATCGTTGTAGAAGTATGAGATAGCAGAGGTTACTAGCTTTGCTTGTCAGTTAATTTATAAAGTAGTATAAACACTGTTATGGCATAGAAAAACGCGAAAAAGCACGAAAACTAAAATCGTGTTCAAAATCGCGGTTTTTTATGCGATAAATTTTAGAATCGTGCTTTTTTTGATTTTTAATATACTAAGTATAAGGTAATTAGGGTAAGATGTTGGAATCGCTACTGAGCATTATTTATGACAGGTAATACAGACCCAGTTATTTTCTGTTGTAATAGATAGATTGACAAACCCAACAGCAGTGGCAGCATTGATGAGTTCTTGTTCCTCGCCTTTTTGGATGCCGCTCATGATGAAGACTCCCTTCGGTTCAAGACAGCGATAGGCATCCACCAATAAGCGTAACAAGATAGGGGTAATAATATTAGCCACGATAATAGAGGCGGTGGCACTAATGCCTTCCAGCAAGTTAT
This sequence comes from uncultured Veillonella sp., assembly GCA_900544365.1. Classification (GTDB taxonomy): domain Bacteria; phylum Bacillota; class Negativicutes; order Veillonellales; family Veillonellaceae; genus F0422. The sequence goes on from UQVF01000051.1 coordinate 10,809, forward strand.
TTGCTTGTACTTGCACTATGGACTCTAGGTGGTTCATTTCTATGTGATGCTGTGCATTTTCAGTGGCTGTTTTATCTAGGTCAAAAGCTGTGACAGATTTTGACCCAAGAGCTCCTGCGGATAAAGCGATAATGCCAGACCCTGTGCCCACATCGAAGACAGTGCTTTCAGGGGTCAAATATTGAGACATAGCTTGGATCGCCAATCGTGTGGTTGGATGGTCGCCAGTACCAAAGGCAATGCCCGGTTCTATGCGGATTACTCGTTCATCTTCACGGCGGCTATAGTCCACCCAATCGGGGATAATCGTCAAATGCTCTGTCATGGAAATAGGAGGATATTGTGTTTTCCAATCGTCCCAACCGGACTCATCAGCCATGGTAATAGACACATTGAGGGGGCCGAAATCCATAGTGAAACTATTTTGTAGTTGCTGAATCTCACTGTTGATGAGAGCGTCTAATTCATCGACAGTATATAGGTCTGGATCTATATAAGCTTTCACAGTCACATCAGAAGAATCATACAGTTCTTCACGGTCTGGCTTGATAATGCCAAATCCATCATCTGTGAGTTGATCAAATTCATAAGGATCTTCTGTGTAGACACCTTCTGCGCCTAGAGCAAGCAGAGTATCTGTGATAAGTTCAGACGCTTCGTGCGTGGTGGTCAATGTAATTTCAAGCCAAGCCATTGTAGTACCTCGTAAATAAAACGTAAATAGAAACGGTTAGTTATCACTAGTATACTATCATATCTGTAATACTTAGCCAAACTGTGTAAGAGTATAATACATTTGTGACAAAAAAATAAAAAAATAAGAAGGCTCTCTG
>UQVF01000052.1 GCA_900544365.1 uncultured Veillonella sp.
CCTACGACCGATCGGTTAACAGCCGATTGCTCTACCTGCTGAGCTATCGAGGAATAATACAAGAGTTATTATATAGCACTTGCAATTAAATTGCAAGTGTTTTTATAAATTTTATATTTTCATTTCGTGTAATTCAATTATATTTGCTAAAAATTCAGAATTACCTAGCTTACTAGCTTGCATAGCATCTTCTATGGCATCACTCATTAGCTCTGCTGCCAAAGTGCCTACCACATTCACATCAGCTACTATCCACCTACTAAACTCACTGACGCTGCCAGTCACCGAGAACGCATACACAGTATCTCCATCAGACAGGGTCCCCACAGGGCGAATAGACCGCGCATATCCATTAGTAGCCATCATAGCAACCTTAGTTAATTCACCTTTATTAAAGATAGCATTTGTCACAATAGCTCCAATGGTAGTGTTTCCTTTTTCCAAACCTAGAACCGCTTCATCTCGAGCATTGCTATCCTTTACCGGTGTATCCCCCATGCTACATAATACAGATTCCCCTACCAAGGGCTTACTTTCAATAACCCCTTCATATTGATCAAATATCAGCTGACAAGCATCCAATATGTGCTGACGTTCTTCATCCATGACTCCTCCTAGGGCATATCCATGACGATCATACACATTGCCGAAGGCATTCACCACTACGACAGCGCCCACTACAAGGTCTCCTAGCTTTGCAGCAGCATAACCAATGCCACCCTTCATAGCCCGTTCCATACCACATACCTTACCTACGGTGGCTCCTGTACCAGCACCCACATTACCAGATACAGGTTCCGTACTTGTGAAAGTCCTTTCACAGGCATCATATGCCATCTCCACCTTAGGACGTGCCTTTGGATTGCCATAGGACAAATCGTAAATATCGCTTTGACACACGATAGGCACCACCCCATAGGCAGTAGGAAAGCCAATATTCCGCGCTTCTAAGGATTGCATAACCCCATCACTAGCGCAGAGCCCAAAGGCAGATCCACCGCCTAAGACCAAGGCATTCACTGGCGTTGGCGCCGTCGTCGGTTCTAGAACACCACTTTCTCGGGCTGCCGGACCACCGCCACTAATATGCATGCCCCCTTGGGCACCACCAGGAAAGCGCAATACGGTCAGCCCTGTTTTGCCATCAGAATCTGTAGCATTCCCTACCTTTACAAAATCTATTTCATTCCATGATATTCGTTCCATAGCGCCTTCTGCTCCTATCTACTCACTTTATTTGTTATTATCCTAATGATACACAAACTATTCAACTTGTTCTATATGAGTTCGGCATTTTAAATCCCTATCCACTAAATTAAGATAATTCTACTAATAACGCTCTTCTTTATCCTAACACCAATATTTGATAATCGCCAAAATATACGTCCCAAAATTTGGATCACATTCCTAGCATATGCCATACCTATCCAATTCATAGTGTAAACATACCCCCATCATAGCACAAACAGGTACCTCTTTCTACTAGAGATACCTGTTGATGACTGATATACGAACTATGTTCACACAGATTCGACTGTTATTAGATACTATGAAAGCTGTAGCCACACAGATTAACATACTACTAAATATTATGAAACCTAACGATACATAGATTAATTATGCGCTTCTACTTTCAAAATCGCTTCTGTCAATAATTCTTCTGTCACTACATAAGGGCTAATCACCACATCACGAACGGAAGCCGCTTTTTTCACAATCATTGGGATATGTTCTTTTGTTAATCCCATGTCAGAAAGTTTTGTAGGCCATCCAATTTGACGGTACACCGAAAGCCAGCGAGTTAATTCCTCATCTTGCTTATCTGCTGCAAATAACACTAAGAGACCATAGGCCACCATTTCCCCATGAAGGTGGTTTTCTTCTGTATGAGGGTCTTCGGCACAACCGTAGCACACAGCGTGAGCAATAGTACTGTTAAAATCCCCTGGCATACAACCAGAAACGATACCTGTCGTGAGCACTACGGCCATCACCAATTCATCAAAGAGACGATTACGTTCCCCGTGCTCATTGGCGGTAAGAGCTTCACGACCATGTGCAAAAATTGGTTCCGCACACATCTTAGATAAAGACAAGCCTACTTGTACATTATAAGACAAATCTCGACCACGTGTAGCCATATGCGTTTCATAATGTTTCGCAATGGTGTCACCCATACCTGCCCAGAAATATTGACTTGGGGCTTTCACCAAAATATCTGCATCGATGAACGTATGCACTGCTGGACGTTTCATAAAAGCAACACTATCAAAAGTATGGTCTACGCTATAGATAGCAATGGCCTCAGATGTAGCTGCACAGGTAGCTGCAATAGTAGGCACTGTGATGACAGGAATATCTCCTAATTCAATACTCGTTAATTTTGTAGTATCTAGGGCTTTACCACCACCCACACCGATGAGGAAGTCTGCCGCTTGCAAGGATTCCTTTTTCGCCAATTCATTCGTTACAGCATACGCACATTCACCGCCAAAATGCACCACTTCTAGCACCTCAACCCCTGCTTTTTCTAAGGCCGGTTCCAAGAAAGGTAATGCCACGGATAACGATGTATCTCCACCGATTATGACAGTTTTCTTGCCTAATTGTTTTGTGTAATCTCCAATAGTGTCAAAAATTTCATGTCCTCCAAAGCTATAGCTTGGCAATGTATGTACAGGTCTCATCCAACCATCCTTTCTACGAGTCCACTTAGGGCGTACCATTGTATGTTAAAACGTAATACAAAGTATTATAGGACGATTGTATGGAAAATGCAATCACTATATTATATCTATATTCTGAGGATATAAACCACCTTATAATAATTTACTTTAACCCAACCTTTTCGTCAAGAGTTCAATATTCTTATAAATTTTCCAGAAAATTTATTATTTTTTCGGCTTCTTCCTTTAATATCTGATTTGTGATATCAATTGCGGGTTGAAAAATACTTAAGTTTCCTTCAAAATGGTTAAATTCGTTAAGCAATGTTTTCTTAGTGGTAAGGAAAACTCTTTTCTTCATAGTATCCTTATCAGAGCTGTCAGGAAACGCTTTAGAAATTATTTGTCCTAATTGCTTAGCTCCATTTCGTCCCTCTGTATTTATCTTATATTTCGAAACCAAAACTTTTTCTATCAATAACCTCAAATATAAATATATAAAAGAGTGTCTTAATGTACGATTTAATAATGGGTACTTTTCATTATCTACTATTTCACATTCATTAATCGGTTGACTCAAAATTGAATCAACCGATACCTCATATTGTTCATTAATACCATCATGCTTTCCAAATAATACTTGATAACATGCTCCAATATCTACAACTTCATCTTTAAATCCATGCATAACTTGCGTCAGATTCTCTTTAACTTCTTCATTATTAATAATCGTTGCATATCCACGCATAAATGGGATTAAAGAAATTAAAAATAACTCTTTATTTTTTACATGTTTATATATATTAGTCCTAAATGCTTTTAACAATGCATCTAAACTTATAAGCATATCTCGTTCATCAGGTTTTAATGGTATAAACCCATTTTCCTCATTTTCAGTATTATTAAACAAAAAAAGATTAAAGCATTTTTTTAGTTGTCCATCTAATAACCTTAGTAAATCAACATTATGAGTTAAAATAATCCTTTTCTTCTTATCTAAAATTTTAATAATTGCATATGCAATTTTATTTTTGTAGATAGAATCAAAGCTAGAGATAGGATCATCTAAAATTACAATAGGTTTATCAGAGTTTTTCGCCTTTAAAAATTCTAATGTTAATGACAAAAAATTTTGTTCCCCCGAGCTTAATGGCAGTTCCTCTCTATCTATGCCCAGAAACTCTTTATCCTCTATAAATATCTGAATATTCTTCTTATCATCTCTATCAATCTTGATCTTTTTAAGCATGCTATTGTTAATGATTTGTTCAATATATAAGAAATCTTCATCATTAATTTCTGGCTTTTCATTTATTAGGCTTTTATACTCTTCATTTTTATCCTTGATATCTGATTTATTCAATATATCTAGTAATTCATTTATCACCTTTTTTACAAATATATCCCTATATTTTTGAATCTCTTCTCTAAGATTACAAATTCCTTCTAATTCACCTGTTTCAATAGCTGCTATCAAAATATTTTTTATATTAAAAGGGTCTTTATCTGCGCCACTAGAGGATAATTTTTCTAGAATGTCTTTTATTTTAGGCTCTAGTGTCTCTAGAATATTATTTTTATTTTCAGTTTTTTTAGCTAATAGATGTTCTCTACCTATGTTTATCGAATCACAAACTATACACTCTTCTGTATCACAAAAATGTGATAATATCCTAATTGCTTCTGTATTCTTTTCCACCTCTCGAATACGTCTATTCTCAGTTAACGTTGTTGTATCTAGACTTTCAATATCAAGAATCAATGATTTTGAGGTAGACAAATCACTCATAAAATACTCTAATTTAGCTTCATCATAAGCTGAAATCTCATATGGTTTATATTTGCTCCAGCCAACAATATAATCATCTATCTTTGTTTTCTTACCTTTAGATTTATTATTAGCTAAGTCCTGAATATTCTTTCGGAAATTATCTTTTTCCGAAAAATACGTTATTAATTTGCTACTTCCTGAAGTAATTTTAAATTTATCCTTTAGAATTTTATTACTCTGTGTACAAATATTTTCATATTCATTAGTAATATGCTCATATAATTCATGCTCTCTTTTAATATCATCACCTAGTAAAAAATCTGAAGTCTCACCTTTTATAATATTTCTATTATTTTGATCATTAATTATAATAAATTGTGAGCCGTCATTATACTCTTTGCCATTATATGAATATTGAATAGCAGTTTTTTCACCATTTGCCAAAGCTTTTACCAAACTAGTTTTACCAGTTCCATTAGGACCGTAAACAACAGCAATTTCACTATCGGAAAATTCTATTTCGTTGTTTTTTATAAAATTATCATAGTCTTTCGCAAAAATATTTTCATTTTTTATCTTTTTAAAGATAAGCTTATTCATTTTCTCTCCTTTATTTCTCTAAAATTTTATAAATACTAGCTGACTCCTTACGCTTTTATTTTCTTTATTGTCATATTATTTACTATACACCAATAATATTATCTATGCCCTATTTCCACTTACAATCTATCGAAACTATCGATGTTGGCATGCCAATAATTTGTATATCAAATTTTAAGCTCGACTCAACCTTACTAGATGCATTATGGATTCTAAATGTAAATTGCCAGCCTCTATCTAAATATAACTCCAAAGTATTATTGCTATCAGGTTTAAATTCTAAGTTCACAATCCGTGTAGGTAATGAAGCGACAGGTAATTTAATACTTCTTTTTCGTTTTTTTCCTTCCTGATTTAAGGTTCCCCTTAAGTTATAGCTCTGAACTTGAGTCGTTCTTTTACTATCTATGCCAATAACCTTATAAAAATCAAATTCTCCAAGAAGATACTCAACTAACATTTTTGCAATATTTGCAAATTCGTTCTGTCTATCTAGTTCTTCTTTAAACGCTATTAGCAAAGGTTTATATACATCATCTTCTTTATTTGGCAAATCTTTCCATAAGGTTTGTTTTGCTTTTTCTACATCCAAATAATTAAAAATAGGCTTTATATCTGACCAATACTTATCGGAACATTCTATTCCATACCATTTTTTACCAAAGTCCAACCCTTTTGATAATCTACTATGCTTAACTGCAAAATGATTATGCTTTACACTAATGCCAATTTCCCATTCAATATCTTTACGAATGATTAAAACATCCCTTACATCTCCATCTTCGCCATTATCATCAGATTGAAGTTTTAATTCTAATTCCCCGTCTCCATCGTCCAAGATTAATGGTTCAAGCTCTAAGATTGTATTAGTTCCTGCTAATGCACTGATTCTATATATATTCTTTTCTGACTCCTCTAACGTATTCCATGCCCGTTTTGCTGCTTCATAAGTTGAATTTTTCTCAATCTTTGAAACTCTATACTTAGATATTTCTTCATGCAATGTATTCAAACACGCAAACTCATAAGCTCTCCCTTGATTATTACTTTTAACACTCATATTGCCCTCCCATAATTACACTACTCAACCTTTACTTTAATTATTTTCTCTATTTAGTGCTACTAGAATTGACTTAGCCATCTCATAAGCCAGATTTACAGGCACTGCATTACCAATCATTTTATAGGCATCATTAAGATTTGTATAATAGAACTTAAAATCATCTGGAAAGCCTTGAACTCTAGCACACTCTCTAATTGTCAATCTTCTATAAAGTTCTTCTTTTCCTGGCTCAAATATATTTTTATTTTTTTCTACTTTAGGCATTACTGGTGCTTGAGGGTGTAATTGGCACTGTCTTCCTGACGCTTGAACCGTAAATGCTGGTTCATCCCATTGTCTAACTCGATTTCTACTCATAAACATAGAGGAATATGCTCCAGTAAAGTATTCATGATTTAAAACTTTACACTTATCACCATTAGTTTTGTTTTTTTCTAAAGCTGGAATTGCCGTATCTTTTAAATCAAAAATTGCATCCTTGAATGTTTTTTTAGTTTCATGCGGAGTAGGTGGCTCAAACTTAATATTTAAATCCTTTCTAAAGCCTACATAAAACACTCGTTTTCTATCTTGAGGTACACTGTAATCACTGGCATTCAACAAACAAATATAGACATCATATCCAGCCTCTTCGAATTGAAAAATTATATTTTCCACTGCGGTACTATGACGTTTTGCCATCATACCTTTCACATTTTCTGCAAGAAAAAATTTAGGTCTCTTATCTTGTAAAATACGTATATATTGATAAAACAGCTGTCCTCTTGGATCATCAATGCCTTTTAAAGACCCAGCCTCACTCCAAGATTGACATGGTGGACCACCTATAATTCCATCACATTCTGGAAACATATCTGAAGAAATATTGCAAATATCCCCCTTTATGAGTTCAGCCTCATGATTGTTCTCATAGGTTTCCCAAATTGTTTTATCATATTCATTAGCTGCAACTACATTAAATCCAGCTTTTTCAAACCCTAAATCTAATCCTCCAGCACCTGCAAACAAACTTATTATATTCACTCTAAATTTTCCTCCAATCAATCTTTAACTTTCATCCATTATATATTGATTTAAGTTTTTAATACTACTTTTTTATTTATATTATAACACACAAATACGTATTTAAATAAACTTTTTCGAACAATTTTTCGAATTTATTTTAATAATAAAAAGAGACTATAACAATAGCATTCAACTATTATCATAGTCTCTTTCATTTTAGTTAGACACTAACTTTTAAACTACCTATTCAATAACTCTTATTGAAACAACAAAGCTAAATAGTTTATATACCTCTATTTAACACACCCGATTGACAGGTTCCTCTTGTAAGAATGCCACGATATTATCCATCACAATATGCGCCCGTGTCACAAATGCTTCTTGGCTCGCAAAGGCAATATGCGGTGTTAACACTGTACGAGGTGCATCACATAATGGGTGATCTGTTGGGATTGGCGGTTCAACTTCAAACACATCGATGCCAGCTCCTCGTAATTTGCCTGCATGTAAGGCTTTCGCCAACGCTTCATTATCCACTACAGGACCACGTGCTGTATTAATCAATACCGCTGTATCTTTCATCATATCAATGCGTTTTGCATTGATTAAATGGCGTGTAGCATCATTTAACGGTACATGCAAGGATAAAATATCCGACTCTCGCACTACTGTGTCTAAATCAGCAAAGGCAAAGCCTTCTGCTACTAATTCTGGTTTCTCTGAACGATTGTAAGCAAGTACGTGGCAACCAAAGGCCTTGGCAATACGAGCGACAGCCACACCGATAGCCCCCATACCTACAACACCAAAGGTTTTACCGTGCAGTTCAAATCCAAGCAGTCCATCTTTAGTGCCACCTGTACGTGTACGTCCATCGCAAGGTAACACATTACGCATGACAGAAATAGCAAGACCAAACACTAACTCTGCTACGGCTTGTGTTGAATAGCCTGCTGCATTGCTCACAACGATACCTTTTTCACAACACGCATTTAAATCCACATGGTCCACTCCTGTGAAAGCCACAGAAATAAACTCTAAGTTTGGACATTGGCGAATAATCTCGCCAGACAAAGGTTGGTTCGCTAAGATAATGATAGATGCTTCACGAACACGGTCCAATAACTTTACTTGGTCCATTTCCTTCGTACCATGCACAACCAATTCATAGCCTTGTGCCTTGAATGGCTCTGCTAAAGATTGCAATAATTCTTCGGCTACTCCTAATGGTTCCATGACACAAATTTGTTTCATACTCTTACCTCACTATATTTTATAACATGCAACTACTAGGGAATATTCCCTATGGTTTAGACTCATTAATTTGTCAAACTACGGACTGGTGCCGGAATACGACCACCACGGCGAATAAACTCTTCAGAGCTAAATGGATGAACCTTAATAATCGGTGCATATCCTAAAAGACCACCAAACTCTACAATGTCTCCTACTGTCTTATTCGGTACTGGAATGAGTCGTACAGCTGTCGTTTTATTATTAATCATACCGATAGCCGCTTCATCCGCAATGATTGCAGAAATAGTCGCTGCGGAAGTATCCCCTGGAACAGCAATCATATCTAATCCAACAGAGCACACACAAGTCATAGCTTCTAATTTATCTAGAGATAAACTACCTAATGTAACCGCATCAATCATGCCCTTATCTTCGCTGACAGGAATGAAAGCACCACTTAATCCACCTACGTGAGACGATGCCATAAGGCCTCCTTTTTTCACCGCATCATTCAACAAGGCTAAGGCCGCTGTAGTCCCATGTGTACCACATGCTTCAAGCCCCATCTCTTCTAACACATGTGCCACGGAGTCTCCTACGGCAGGTGTTGGCGCCAAGGAAATATCGATGATACCAAATTGTTTATTCAATCTACGGGATGCTTCTTGTGCCACTAATTGCCCCACACGAGTAATTTTGAAGGCTGTTCGTTTAATAGTTTCTGCCACCACATCAAATGGTTCGCCTTTCACAGATTCTAAGGCATGTTTCACCACCCCAGGACCGCTGACACCTACACTAATTGTAGTCTGCCCTTCTGTGACCCCATGAAACGCGCCTGCCATAAATGGATTATCTTCTACAGGGTTGCAAAAAATAACAAGTTTCGCACACCCCAAAGCATCTCTGTCTGCTGTGAGACGAGCCGTTTCTTTCACAATATGTCCCATTTCAGCCACTGCGTTCATATTGATACCAGCCTTTGTAGAGCCAATACCTACAGAACTACACACGATATCTGTGGTTGTTAGAGCCTCTGGAATGGAGGCAATGAGCTTGCGATCTCCTTCTGTATACCCTTTCGACACCAAAGCAGAGAAACCACCGATGAAATTTACGCCTACCGCTTTTGCCGCTTTATCTAAGGCACGAGCAATAGGCACATAGTTGGGCAAATTAGAAGCTCCACCAATTAAAGAAATAGGCGTTACAGAAATACGCTTGTTAATAATTGGCACCCCTAGTTCACGCTCTAAGTCTTCCCCTGTTTTCACAAGGTATTCCGCTTCTTTTGTAATATGATCATAAATACGAGTGCACATGCGATCTCCATCTTCAGAGACACATCCTAATAGGCTAATCCCCATGGTTATGGTCCGCACATCTAGTTTATTATCTTGAATCATCCGATTCGTTTCTAAAATATTTTCTATACTTAACATAGGTACCCTCGCTTATCCCACACGATGCATGCTTAAAAAGATGGCTGCATTTTGCGCTAAAATTTGAACTCCTAACTGTTCACCTTCTGCTGCTAATGCTTTTTGAATATTGCTAAGGTCGGCAGAATCACTGACTTCACACATCATAATCATGTTAAAGATACCATCCAAAATCGTTTGGTTAATGGACACCACATTCACTTCATTGTCCGCTAACACACGGGTCACTCCCGCAATAATACCTACTCTGTCTTGTCCTACTACTGTCACAACTAATTTCATACGTTCATCTCCTATATACTATGTATTAAATTTTAGTTTCATTATAAATTATAGTCATTCAAATTTCAACGAATAATTAAAAAGTCTTGACTTTCAGTATAAACTATGAAATAATAATACGATTTGTGAAACAAGGAGGTTCCTATGGCAGATAATCGTTTAATTGTAGCCTTAGATGTGTCCTCAATGGAGGCGATGCAGTCCATCGTAACATCCCTAGGCGATTCCGTCAGCTATTATAAAGTTGGCATGGAACTATTCTATGCAGCAGGTGAGCAAACTGTAGCCTATTTGCGAGACCACAATAAATCGGTATTTCTTGATTTGAAACTACACGATATTCCGAACACAGTGGCTCATGGCATTAAATCCTTAACACGGTTAGGGGCAAAGCTCATCACCATTCATAGCCAAGGTGGCAAGGTGATGATGGAAGCCGCTATGAAAGCAGCCAAAGAACAAGCTGCTGAACTGGGCATTGAACGGCCTAAACTATTAGCGATTACAGCCTTAACAAGCTTTGATGATGAAAATTGGTCCGCTATTGGTGGCTCTTTACCGATTTCAGACCATGTTGTGAAATTAGCAAAACTAGCCAAAGAGGCTGGTGTTGATGGTGTTGTGGCTTCCCCATTAGAAGCGAAACTAATTCGTGAAGCCTGCGGAGAAGATTTCTTAATCGTCACACCAGGTATCCGTCCATCGTTTGCCGCTACTAACGACCAAAAACGTATTGCTACCCCTAGTAGCGCTTTACAAGATGGGGCGTCTCGCATTGTGGTAGGACGACCAATTACACAAGCAGAAAATCCACAAGAAGCAGTTCGTTTAATTGTTGAGGAAATGGAGACAGTTCAAAAATGATGACAGAAGAGAATGTAAAACAATTATTAATCGACACACAAGCTATTTTAGAAGGACATTTCTTGTTAACATCTGGCCTTCACAGCCCAATGTATGTAGAAAAGTTTAATGTCTTATCCCATCCAAAATATACTGAACAATTATGCCAAGAATTAGCTCGTCGTTTTGAAGACCAAAATGTAGAGCTTGTGATTGGACCTATGACTGGCGGTATCTTATTGGCTCACGAAGTAGGTAAAGCCTTAGGCACTCGTGCTATCTTTACAGAACGAGAAAAAGGTAAAATGACATTACGTCGTGGTTTCCGCATTGAAAAAGGACAACGTGTTCTTATCGTAGAAGATATCGTAACCACAGGCGGATCCGTTCGTGAAGTAGTAGATGTTGTAAACGAAGCTGGCGGTGAAATCGTTGGCGTAGGCCTTCTTGTAAACCGCAGTGGTGGTAAAGCAGACTTTGGCGTACCAAACGAAAAAGTACAAGCCTTGTTGAACTTAACAGTACCAACATTTGAAGCTGATGCATGCCCACTTTGCCAAAATGGCACACCGATGACAGAACGTGGTAGTAAACATATTAAATAAAAGGCTCTCTGTCAAATGTTGGGGTATTCACCCTACGAGTCTTCTTTGGCACCAA
>UQVF01000053.1 GCA_900544365.1 uncultured Veillonella sp.
GAACCCTCTTTTAAAGCTAGGCAGTTATTTTTCCAACAAAAACTTTACACCGTCACATGAGCGCTGCCACTGAAATTTTCTCACTGCCACTAGCACATAATGAAAAAGTGCGATTCATTCTATACGATGTCACGTTCAATTTTTTCTAATATAGAAAACACAAGAAAAGCACGGTATGCCCCCGAACAAACATCATGAAATGCCGTTCAAGAGGAGGTATACCGTGCTCTTCCCTCTCCTCTGAGCACCATCCGCCGAAACGTTATCACCCTATATACTTTTAGAGAAATACGCCATAGACTTCCAAGAAGATATATTTGTATCTGCTATAAGAAGTCTGTGGCCTTTTGATGATTAGCCGAAGACCTAGAAGAGCACGGCCTGTTCCTGAAGAAACATCATGAAATGCCGTTTCTGAAGGAATATGCCGTGCTCTTCCATTCCACAGATTAAGAAAACGCCACAGGCTTCAATACAAGTTAATTAATGAAAGCCTATGGCGTATTTATATTCATGCTACATACGTGACAACGTTTCAGCAAAAGCGAATTCCATGAGAGTAGTAAGCCTCTCTTCATCCCCTTTTCGGTAGGTATACCCCAACAACGCCTCAAAGGCTGTACTCATGCGGTATTCCTGTACACTGGCACTTTTCGGTACATGTACATTACTATTGCGAGCCCGTTTTGCTACAAGCAATTCTTCTTTTGTTAATGAAGGTTCCAAAGCTAATAATACTTTCGCTTGTGCTTTTGCATTGATAAATGACGTCACTACATCATGAAGTATTTGTGTTTTTGTAATGCCCGTTTCTACTACACGATTTCTGATAAATAAGGTATATACACCATCCCCAATATAAGCAAGCATAAGAGAGTCCTCTAAAGGACCCTCTCCATTTGCTTCTACTTTCACTGAAGATTTTAATTTATCAATCGCCATAGATCGTAGCTGTTTGTATCGATTAAAGTTCACGTTTTTTCCACCGTGCCCCTTGTGGAGAATCTTCGATGACAATTCCAATATTGGCTAATTCATCACGAATGGAGTCTGCAATGCCCCATTGTTTTTGATCACGAGCACATTGACGAATATTCAAGATGACTTCCATTAATTGATTATATTCTTCGTTACTAGTTTCTTGACCTTTCCAGCCCTCTTCTAATAAACCTAGAATATCTAACATCATTTTAAAGATCTCTTTAACTTCACCAATAGTACTATGGCATACAGTGCCATCACAGCTTTGAACAGATTGGTAATAGATGTTAATTTCTTTTGCCAAACCATAGATTGGTGCTGTTGCTAACGCTGTATTGAAATCATCGCTCATAGCTGCTTCGAACTCTTCTTTATAGTTACGAGCATTTTTCAACAATTCTGCTGCTTCTAGTTCACACAATCCTTCTGGACGACTTTCTAAGTACAGTAAGTTGTCAATCACGGTTTGGAATCGTTCAATAGCCTTAGTCGCTTCATCTAAGCGTTCATCACTGAAGTCCAATGGACTACGATAATGTGTGCTCAACAAGAAGAAACGCAATGCATCTGCACTATACTGCTCTAAAATGTCTTTCACCAAGAAGAAGTTGTTCAAAGATTTACTCATTTTTTCTTGGTTAATCGTTATAAATCCATTATGCACCCAATAGCGTACAGCTGGATGGTGTTCGGAGCAACCTTCAGATTGGGCAATTTCATTTTCATGGTGAGGGAAGATTAAGTCAGATCCACCACCGTGGAAGTCAAACTCTTCGCCCAAATATTTTTGACTCATGGCGGAACATTCAATGTGCCAACCTGGACGACCTTGCCCCCAAGGGCTTTCCCAGAATGGTTCGCCTGGTTTTGCCGCTTTCCATAAAGCAAAGTCCATTGGATTTTCCTTACGGTCATCTACATCTACACGAGCACCAGCTTCCATATCGTCTAAAGTACGACCAGATAGCTTACCATAATGCTCAAATTTCTCTACACGATAGTACACATCACCATCTACTGCATAGGCATAGCCATTGTCGATTAATGTAGTGATCATGGAAATAATTTCTTCCATATGCGTAGACACACGAGGATATACATCGGCACGACGCACATGTAATGCATCCATTACATCATAGTAGGCATCAATATAGCGATCGGAAATTACATTCCACGCTACCCCTTCACCATTAGATGTATTGATGATTTTGTCATCCACATCTGTAAAATTTTGGATATATGTTACTTTATAGCCTACATGGCTCAAATAACGACGGATGGTGTCCCAGGTCACGAAAGGACGTGCATTACCAATATGAGGATGATTATATGGTGTTACTCCGCATACATAGATGCTAACTTCCCCTTCTTTCACAGGTTGGAATACTGATTTTTCACGAGTCATCGTGTTGAAAACTGTCAGTTCTCTCATTAGAAATAGCCTCCTTGTATGCACTTAGCCTAAACGGCGAAGTACTTTTTCTTTGCCAAATAAAGTAATAATATAATTCAAATCAGGACCATGCATTTGACCTGTGGTAGCGATACGAATTGGCATAAATACAAATTTACCTTTTAAACCAGTTTCTTTCATAATCGCTTTGATTGCTGCTTTCACTGCATCTGGGGTAATCTCATCCATGGCTTCAATTTTTTCTTTGAAAGCCCCAATTACTGTTGGATACGATTCTTCAGCTTTCACAGCTGCAATCTCTTCTGCATGTTCTGCATCTTCTAGGATATCATTTTGGAAGAACATACCTACTTCATCTACGATTTGAGCACCATAACTAATATGGTCTTTCACACAAGTACAAAGCATTGTGAGCCATGCTTGTTCCTCTGCAGATGGGCTTTCACTAGCGTAGCCAGCTTTCACCAAATGAGGCAAGCATAATTCATACAATGCCTCTGGTGTCAATTGTTTCATATAGTTAAAGTTGATGTAATTCAATTTGTCGATGTCGAAGACAGCTGGATTTTTTGCCACTCGATCCATAGAGAATTTTTGACATAACTCTTCCTTAGTGAATAGTTCTTCCTCACCTTCAGGAGCCCAGCCAAGTAAGGCTAAGAAATTCACAATCGCTTCTGGTAAGTATCCCAACTCACGGTATTGTTCAACAGAAGTAGCACCATGTCGTTTACTCATTTTTTTGCCATCTTTACCCATGATCAAGGAAATATGACCAAATGTTGGCACATCCCAACCTAAGGCTTTGTAGATTACGATTTGACGTGGTGTGTTGGATAAATGCTCTTCCGCACGAATAACATGAGAAATACCCATTGTATGATCGTCCACTACTACGGCATAATTATAGACAGGAATCCCATCGGATTTTACAATAACG
Organism: uncultured Veillonella sp.; assembly: GCA_900544365.1. Taxonomy (GTDB): domain Bacteria; phylum Bacillota; class Negativicutes; order Veillonellales; family Veillonellaceae; genus F0422. The sequence goes on from UQVF01000053.1 coordinate 3,336, forward strand.
AAATCACCAATACCATTCGATTCAAAGGATACGTGACCACGAACCATATCATCAAATGCTACTGTTTCATGCAATGGTACACGTAAACGGATGGTCGGTTTACGACCTTCAGCTTTGTAAGCTGTCTTTTGTTCTTCTGTTAAATGATGGCAATGGCCATTGTATTTAGGCGTTTCACCACGACCTAATTGTTCTTCACGAACACTATCTAATTCTTCTTGGGAACAATAGCATTCGTAAGCATGACCAGATTCTAATAATTGTTGTGTTACTTTTTCGTAAATATCTAAACGTTCTGTTTGACGGTATGGACCTGCTTCGCCCCCTACGTCAACACCTTCATCCCAATCCATACCAAGCCACTTAAGAGCAGCTTTAATATTTTCTTCACTTTCACGAGTAGAACGAGCTTGGTCAGTATCTTCCACGCGCAATAAGAATGTACCTTGCTCCTTGCGAGCTAATAAATAGTTAAATAATGCGGAGCGAGCTCCACCGATATGAAATGGACCGGTTGGACTCGGTGCAAAACGAACTTTCATGAGTTATAACTCCTCTCTTTCATACATTGAAACAACAGCTTGTGCGGCTATACCTTCTGTTCTTCCCAAGGCACCTAACCCTTCATTTGTCGTTGCTTTAATACTAATTCTACTAAGCGGGATACCTAAATCCGCACTTAGATTTTCTTTCATGTTTTCAATATGAGGCTTCAATTTAGGAGCTTCTGCAATGACCATGATATCTGCATTGTAGATTCCAAAATTTGAGTCCTTTAATAATTGTACCACTTTTTCTAATAATAGCCTACTAGAAATCCCTTTGAAAGCATCATCTTCAGGGGGAAAATAATAGCCAATATCTCGCATGCCTGCAGCGCCTAGCATAGCATCCATAAGGGCATGAATCAACACATCCGCATCAGAATGCCCATCAGGACCAATAGGGCTATCAATAGATACTCCTCCTAATACACAAGGTCGTCCCTCTTTGAAACGGTGGATATCATAACCATAACCAATACGCATCATAGATTCTACTCCTAAATACTTCTTAGCAATTGCCACATCTTCAGGGACTGTTAATTTAATATTTTTTCTATCCCCTTCCACAATGTGCACTGGGTTTCCTTGAAACTCTACTAAAGACACATCATCGGTTCCTTTATATCTGTGTTCTTCCACATATACATAAGCATCTAATAAAATAGCAGTTTGAAACCCTTGTGGCGTTTGCATTCCATATAATTCAGAACGTACTAATGTTTCTTCTACATATCCCTCTGCATTCACACGTTTTATCGTATCTACTACAGGAATGGCTGGCACTGCAGCTCCATATACTTTAGCCCCCTCAACCACTCGATGAGCTAACTCCTTGTTCGCCAATGGTCTTGCACCATCATGCACTAATACAATCTCTGCTACATTCGATACTTGTGAAAGTCCAGCAGCTACAGAGTCTTGTCGTTCTGCACCGCCAATAACATATTGTACCATCCACGGTACCTGTATAGCTTCCACTTGTTCTTGAATAGCAAATTGATCTTGTTCCGATACAACCACAATGACTTCTTCTAAGCCTTCCCATTGCTTCATGTGATGTAAATTCCATTGTAACACTGTATACTGTCCCAATGGCATACATACTTTATTCTCTGTATAGCCCATTCGGCGTCCTGCACCTGCAGCTAATAAGATACAACTGATCATGGTACTCCCTTTCTAGGAATTTAGTTCCTCTACCCGGGCAAAAATCATTCGTCCCGCACTAGTTTGTAATACAGAAGTAACTACTACATTCACTGTTTGATCCACATAGTCTACACCATTTTCTACAACAATCATAGTACCATCATCTAAATAGGCAACTCCTTGATGCGGTTCTTTACCAGCTTTCATAATGCGTACTTGTAAGGTTTCACCGCTCATCATTTTCGGCTTAATCGCATTCGCTAAATCATTTAAATTCAACACCTCAACACCCTGCAAGGTAGCTACTTTATTAAGATTAAAATCATTAGTTATCAGTTTCCAATGTTTATCCATACTAAGGCGAATCAGTTTCAAGTCTACTTCTGACAGATCTTCATAGTCAACATCAATGATTTCCATAGAATTTGTTAATTTTTCACGCATTGTCTGTAATAAGTCTAACCCTCGTCTGCCTCGATTTCTTTTCATGGTATCCGCAGAATCAGACAATTTTTGTAATTCTTCTAGTACAAATACAGGCACTATGAAAGGGCCTTCTAAAAATCCCGTATTCACAATATCTAAAATTCGACCATCTATGACAACCGATGTATCTAAGACCTTGGCAGAAGAAGTTCGGATTTCTTTTACTTTTGATTCTTTAGGTGTTCTACCCTTATTAAGTAATCCTCTAAACGTATAGGATACCGTAGCTTTATATAAGTCTGGCCCTTTATCCATCCCTAAACGAATGCCAATATAGCCCAATACAGCACTAAGCGCGATAGGTAAGTATGAGCCAATAATTGGCACCCGCTCAAAAGCCACACCAATTAAATTAGCAATAATGAGTCCAAATAATAATCCTATCGTGCCAGCCACTAGTTGTTGACTAGGAACCCGACTTAAAATACGTTCAATTTGTTTTGCTACACTTAAGCCTAAGCGTAAAATATACTGGGACACTAAATAGCCAATAATCGCCGCTACTAAAATACTTATGGTATAGTACAATATCATAATGACAGATATCCCAAATACGCCCATTTGTAGCATCTTTTCATCCCATACAGATACCATAAGCGTTGACAGTGCATCCGCACCGACGTATCCCATACTACCAAATAAGATAGCAATAGCATAGCGCAATAATTTATAGATCATATGGTCACCTCCTCCTTTTTATAAAAGTATACTATACCTATCTGTGATTCTCATGAATGAATCATAAAAAAACTCAGCAAATAGGTTTAGAATATACTTTTCATTACTTCTTGAATACTAGTAACACCTTGTATGGAGATACCGTCTTGTATTCCTTTTAATTGTTTTACATTTCCAGCAGGGATAATAAATTGTTTAAACCCAAGTTTTTTTGCTTCTCCTATCCGTTGTTCTATGCGTGGAATACTACGAATATTGCCGGTCAATCCTACTTCACCTAAAATCACCATATCTGGAGGTACTGGTTTATTTTTTAAGTTAGAAATAATCGCCACTGCCATCGCTAAATCACATGCCGGTTCATTGACTTTTAAACCACCAATGATAGTAACATACACATCTTTATTCCCCAAGGTAAAGCCACAGCGTTTTTCTAATACTGCTAGGAGCAAAATCAGCTTATTTAAATCATAACCAATCGCTGTTCGACGTGGCATGCCAAACGCTGTAGATACCACTAAACTTTGCACTTCTACTAAGATAGGTCGCACTCCTTCTAGGTATGCCATGATAGCAGATCCTGTTTCTTCTTCTGAGCGCTCTGCTAATAAAGTTGCTGAAGGATTAAGAAGTTCTCCTAACCCTTCTTCTTCCATAGTAAATAGCCCTGATTCTGAAGTCGATCCAAAGCGGTTTTTAATACCTCGTAAAATACGGAATTGATAGGACCGTTCCCCTTCAAAATATAGTACTACGTCTACCATATGCTCTAGCATACGAGGTCCTGCAATGGTACCGTCTTTTGTTACATGCCCAATGATAATCACGGGAATATCTTGATCTTTTGCAAAGCGCAACAATCTAGCCGTACATTCACGAACCTGACTGACACTACCCGGTGCAGATTCTACAGAGCCTACATACATAGTTTGGATGGAGTCAATCACAAGCAGCATTGGTTGACTTCGTTTAGCTTCATTCAATATGGTATCTAAATTAGTTTCTGCCTGCACTAATAGATTTGAAGAATTGATACCTAGTCGATGAGCTCTCAGCTTTAACTGCATATCTGATTCTTCTCCAGATGCATATAGAACCTTACCAGACTCTTCTGCAATACGACCAGATACTTGCAATAGTAAGGTGGACTTACCAATACCTGGGTCCCCACCTAGCAAAATCAATGCACCTGGTACAATACCACCACCTAGAACACGGTCAATTTCCCCATATCCAGAAGTAATGCGGGCAATAGCTCCTACCTCAATCTCTGTCAAAGCCTTTGGCTTATTGTCTTCGTCTTGTACCGGTCGATAAGATGCTACATGCTTCGTTTTAACTTCCGGTTGCAGTTCTTCTTCTACTGCTGTATTCCAGGCGCCACAAGCGGTACAACGACCAAACCATTTCGATGACTCATTTCCACATTCAGAACAGAAAAAAACTGTTTTCTTTTTAGCCATATATACCCTTTCTTATAAAAATAATGCGCGTCACTGAAAAGAAACGCGCACTACTCTTCGGGCAACACCGTTTATTTCGTACCGAAAATACGATCTCCCGCATCACCAAGACCAGGTAAAATATATCCATGGTCATTTAATTTTTCATCTAATGCAGCTACATAGATGCGTACGTCAGGATGCGCTTTATTCACAACTTCTACACCTTCTGGGGCTGCCACTAAACACATTAATTGAATGTCTTTAGCACCTTTTTCTTTCAACAAAGAAATCGCTGCTGCTGCACTACCACCTGTAGCCAACATTGGATCTGTTACGATAATACGACGTTCTGCTAAGTCAGATGGTAATTTGCAATAGTATTCCACTGGTTGCAATGTTTCAGGGTCACGATACATACCTACATGACCTACTTTTGCCATTGGCATTAATTCTAACAAGCCATTCACCATACCTAAACCAGCACGAAGAATCGGAACGATACCCAATTTTTTGCCAGCGATTTGTTTGCCAATAGCTTCTACTAATGGAGTTTGCACTTTCACATCTTCTAATGGTAAATCACGTGTAATTTCATAGCCCATTAATAAAGCAATTTCTTCTAATAATTGGCGGAAATCTTTTGTGCCAGTTTCTACAGATCGAATCAACGTCACTTTGTGTTGAATCAAAGGATGTGTCATTACATTTACGTTCATCTTATTTATTTCCTTTTTATTAATTAAGCATACATTGGATATGTTTCACAAAGTGTTGCTACACGTTGTTTTGCCTCTGCCAATACAGCAGCATCTTCTGGTTGTTTCAACACTAGAGAAATGATACTTGCAATTTCTTTCATATCTTCTGCATTCAAACCTCTAGTTGTTAATGCTGGTGTACCTAAACGGATGCCAGATGTAACAAATGGACTTTCTGGATCAAATGGAATTGTGTTTTTGTTACATGTAATACCCACTTCGTCCAATACATGTTCAGCCACTTTACCAGTTAAACCAACAGTACGTAAATCTACTAATAATACATGTGTATCAGTACCACCAGACACAATAGTAAACCCTTCTTGTTGTAACGCTTCTGCTAATGTTTGAGCATTCACAATCACTTGTTTTGCATACTCTTTAAATTCTGGTTGTAAAGCTTCACCAAATGCTACTGCCTTAGCAGCTATGACATGCATTAACGGACCGCCTTGAATACCAGGGAAGATAGACTTATTAATCGCTTTAGCATATTCTTCTTTACACATAATCATGCCACCACGTGGTCCACGCAATGTTTTATGTGTAGTAGTAGTTACAATATCAGCATACTCCACTGGGTTTGGATGCAATCCTGCTGCCACTAAACCAGCAAAATGTGCCATATCTACCATGAAAATAGCTCCTACTTCATGAGCAATATCTGCCATTGTTTTGAAGTCGATTTGACGGGAGTAGGCGCTGCCACCACCAATGATCATTTTAGGCTTATGCTCTTGTGCAATTTTACGCATCTCATCATAATCAATGCGACCTGTTTCTGCATCAACGCCATAAGGAATAATATTAAAATATTTACCAGATACATTCACTGGAGATCCATGTGTCAAATGTCCACCATGGGATAAATTCATACCCATAATCGTGTCGCCTGGCTCTAATAATGCAAAGTATACGCCAAAGTTCGCTTGAGAGCCAGAATGAGGTTGTACATTCACATGTTCTGCGCCGAACAGTTGTTTCGCTCTTTCAATAGCCAACTCTTCTACCATGTCGACATATTCACATCCACCGTAGTAACGTTTATGTGGATATCCTTCTGCGTATTTATTTGTCAATACGCTACCTTGTGCTTCCATCACAGCTTGAGACACAAAGTTTTCCGATGCAATCATTTCTAATTTGTTGCGTTGACGACCCAACTCTAATTCAATCATTTCTTGAACTTTTGGATCCTGCTGTTTTACATAGCTCATGGTAACCTCCTGTGAAAGAAACATTTCAATCTATCCTTTATTATAGTAATAATCCCCACCTTTTGCAAGGCAAAATACTGAATCACCTAACCGCGATTAGAAGGCAGCACTCATCTGTATTCCTAGGACCCGATGTGGCACTCTAAATCCATTTGGTATTCTTAATGGTGTGGATAGAAATATATTGTAGTTAGCACTTCCATAGTGTCCTTTCATACCAATGGCTCCACCCCACAACTCTGTACCCAATATATCTTCCGTGGATTTGCCGTACACTTTACCATAATCTAAACCTACATACAGTGTATGATTCTGATTTATTGATACATCTAAGGTATTCCGTACATAGAACCCTCGTTCTGCAGCTAAGTTTCTATCACCGGTAAAACCACGCACCGTATACCATCCACCAATAGTAAAGAACTCACTACTATAGATCTTACTATTCGTATACTGTCCTTTTGCTTCCATTGTATAGGTTGCTTTCCGATTCCAAAGGGTCGTTGTACGCTGATAATTCACTTTACCCGTATATATATGATACTGTGTGGTAGCTTCCCCTAAATGATCTGTCGGCCCGGGACTAGCCCACCAAGGAACACCTTTTTCATATTGCACTAACCAATCTAAACTTCCCTTCTTGCTATATCGTTTTTGTTGTATTCCTATGGACCAAGACGTGGTATTTCTCCGTTGCACATCAATTTCACTACCATTGATAAAAGAATGCCTTGTCTTATGTGTCAGACCTTGCACTAATTCTGTAATCTGTTGGCTATTCCTGTGCAATACATGTTTCCATCGTAATTCATCGCTAGTAAAGTTACCGCTAGAAATAAATGGTTTAATGGCATAGCTAACTCGTTGCTGATACTCTGAATTAGAATGGCTAAGAGAAATGCTATCATTTCCAATAGGTATTTGGTATGATACATAACTCGATTTACTTGTATTGATACTATCTGAGTGTATAGATTTCGTTAAGCTAAAGTACAAGGTATCGCTACGATCTAGTGGTCTGCCTACTGTGATGGACACATTTCCTTGAAAGCGCCCTGTCCCTTCATTACCAAAGTTATCAAATCCAGTGTTGATTTCTACTTTAGACTTATTTTCTATCTGAAATACGACGATAGATGTACCTAACTTATTTCCCGGTTGTAACTGTACTGTCGCCTTTTGACGGGGCACCGTATTTAAATTATCTACAGTTTGTTCTATCTTCCGTATGTTTAAAATATGCCCCTTATGAAAAGCTAATGCATTGGTATAATTACCTGATACTCCCTTAAATTGTATCTCCTCCACGGTTCCTACTAACAAGGATAACCGAAGTGTACCACTTCCTATATTTTGAGGTTCCATATAGACCTTAGAGGTGACGTACCCTCTATCTAGTAAGGCGGTATTAAGTTCTTGCAACAAGGTATTAATTGTTTCTACCCCATACAATTGATGTTCTTTCTTAGCCACCATCGCTTGCAGAAAACTAAACTCTGGTGGAACCTGTGAAAGTTCAATATGATGAATTAAAAACTCTGGTTCATCATTCGATAATTGATTTATCTTTTGAGGCACTATCCCCCCTGTAAGAACTGTGAAAGTCGGCGTTTCCTTTTGTTCCACATGAGATATAGAACGCTCCATCTGGTCTAGTAGTTTACCTTGCTCATCTATAGTATTGGCATGGGCACCATAAGAACATGACCCTATACACAAACAGATAAGACCTGCAAATATTTTATATACTATCATCCCTATCCCCCTTCAGATACAATGAGTTATATCTTACGGAACGTTCTTCTAATGGCTTTTCTTCTGCCGCCTTCTCTAATTTTTTCATAATTTCATATTTACGTTCATCCAAATCTTTTTCTTCAATAATAGAAATTCTAGGATGACCTAATT
>UQVF01000054.1 GCA_900544365.1 uncultured Veillonella sp.
AAGGTTTAGATTTTTTTTTGGTCCTTTCTGTATCGGACCATCCACTCCACTCTTTAATGGTATTCCAATCCTCTACTACTTGTTTAGGCGCACCATCCATTGTGGCAAGCATACGCAAGTCTTCTAAAAATAGATGACCACTTTCATGAATAAAGGTAGAAAAATTAGCGGCATCGAATAATTGTATGCGTCGTTTACTGCCAAGTTCTTCTGGATATACTGTAGTTAATCCTCTATATTTTAAACTTTCCTCAGCTTGATAATATCTATCTTGTTGCGCTGCACGTGCCTTATCTAAATCCTCACTAGTCAACACTTTTTCATTGCTTTTTTGTAAATGTTGTTCTATAATAAGGACTATATTAGACCAATCTAACGAGATTGGGGCGTATCTTGCCCCGTTGTCCGATAGATTGGTCTTTTTTTGTTCATAATCTTCAAAATTTCCCTTGCTATTTTCTGTATCCTGCTGTATACTTGAGTCATAAATAGACCAATCTAACGAGATTGGGGCCCTACTTGCCCCGTTGTCCGATAGGTTGGTCTTTTTTTTGCCATAATATAACAATGAATTATGTTTCAAGCTATTTGTATACCAACTTAAAGTTCCTCTACCAAAAATAGACTTGATTCTATGAACTTTATTCTTGTTTTTAAAAGTGTCAAAGATTAATGGAATTTGAATGGTATTTCCATTTTTATCTTCCATAGCAACTACAAGGATAACCTCATTATCAACATAGTTTTGTGTCTGCTTACTAAAGTTTCTAAATATCGCTACAGGATTAGCAATGGCTCTAGGTAAATCTTTTAACACTTCCGTATCAATTGAATCCGCATGCTTCCCTTTTAATACCTTCGCTAATACAGAAGGTGTTATTTCTATATCATGCGCTGAAAAGCCTAACATTTGTAACACAACCGGTGTACTCATGAGTCTAATGTCTTTGTTTGGTATTTCCCCATCCTTATAGCGATCCATTACGGAGTTCCAGGCAATACTATCTTGCTCTAGTTTTACTTCCCATTCAGGTCGGCTATCCTTAACAGCCTCATCAGTAACATCTATACTTTGTGCATAATAGTTAGGATTACCTTCCTCATCAATATAGCTATTCCCTTCATAATCCTTGACATCTTTTAGCATATCTCGTATAGTAAATATATTAAAAAGAGAGCTCGCTCCATTTATCTTGCCATCGTGCAAGTGAGGGGTGCTCTCTTTTTTTGTTGGTATAATCGAATATAAGTCTATCTTAGTAGGATTAAGTGTAATTTCATTTTGTTGTTCTTCCCCAACAATTTTCATGGTATATACATAATTACCAACTCTCATAGGTACATAAAAATAATGATAGTTTTCTACCTTTCCTTTTTCTGTGTTTTTATCCTTTTTTTGATTCTTAACAGATTCTATTAGAATACTGCTTTTTACGAGTTCATCAAGTGTAAGTAAACTTATATCAAATGCTTTTTTCATTTGATTTCCTTTGATTTGATTCCACACTAAATGGCGACGTTTGAGACTATTAGGGATCCCTAATACAGCTTTATTATCTGCGCTTAATTTCCCCTCTTTAAACGTATTCTTTAGTTGCTCTATGATACTCTTTTTATCGAGGTTCAAATTATTTTTATTAAAGAGTGGAGTAACATCGATAATTCTAATTGGAGTGTCTACATCCACATCCTTATTCATAGGTTGTGCGTATCCACTTCCTGCTACTTCTTTAGCATTAGCTTCTATTTGAACACGTTCCATGTAATCTTTGGCTGTAAAGTGACCGTATCCAGCTTTCTTCATAATATTGGCCATGACATCTGCATGCATTGCCATCACTAAGGCACCCTCTTTTGCTTGACTAGCAACAGCAGGGTTGCCTTTTTTTAATTCTCCTACTAAGTCTTTATAGATTTGGTATCCTTCGTCAGATAAGTTAGAGCGAACATGGACATCACTATCTGCAATTTGGAACAAAGTATCTTTGATACTATCCATAGCCTCTAAATCTTGTAGTGCCTCTTCCATTTCGTTATATCGACTCATAGCCGTTTTCATAGCACTATCACTCATAACATCAGCATACTCTTGGGATAGTTGTTTCTTACCATGCTCAAAGGCAATCCGTCTACGGTCCTTATAGCTAGGTGCTCGATGGTGCATAGCTACATGGTCATCATACCACTTAGGTTTAGGCCCTTCCTTATCATACTCCAATGCCTTATGCTCATCGTGATAAGTCTCTCGATAGGTTTCTTCCATTTGGTTATACATATCATTAAAGACCTGTTTAATATGGTACGGATCACTTGATACAACCATTTCAGCTAGGTTTTTTTCTCTATCACTATGATTTGAGAACTCCTTCATGATATCTTCCTTAACGGCTTCCATCTTTTTAGCATATTCACCCGCAAAATGTTCTTGATAGGCTTTTGCCCCTTTGACCGCTTGTTCTATACTTGCTACAGACATGCCACCGTCCGTATAAAAAGTAGCCTTTTCCAACGCTTTAACAGTATCCTCTGTTATTTCTGTATTAAGCTGTGCAAATTGGCTAATAGGCACTGGTAAAGCTGCTTCATGTTCAATGGCTTTTGTAGCTTCTTCTCGTGTCACAATGCCAGAGTTAATTAAACTTTGAATCGCTTCTTGCCCCTGTTGGGTATCTACTAATTCATGAGCATTAATATATACAGTCCCAATGCCTTGCTTATCTGCTGTGGCTTGAATAGTTTTAGCAAATAACTCAGGGTTCTTTTGTGCCAATGGGTTCACTTGACTTTCTTTAATTAGCGCACTGACTACTTGATTACCTCTCTGATTAATATCAGACTGTATGACCATATCTTGTTGCTCAGGGCTCAACCTATGAAAGGCTCTAAACTGATGTATGGTGTGTGCTGTACCACCAAGTCCACCTAATACACCAAGACCAAAAACGGCTGGCACTGCATCTATCATGGCCTTAATAGACCCTATACCGATATCTGCTAAACTATAATGCACATCTCCTTGTTTGCCCCACAGATTAGTCTGTACCTTATCATTGATATCCTGTAAGCCTTCTTCTAGTAACTCACTACCACTAGATTTTAATCCAGCTTTGAAAGATTCTTTAGCTGTAGAGATAGCTCCCTCTTTCATAATGGCAGTTTTACTTTGGTTTTCTATCATCTTAGTCAATACAGATACACCAGGCTTAACTGCTTTGATTGCTTTTACAGCCAATCCTAGTCCTACCATTTCAATCGCTGCATCAGGAAGAGAAAATGCCGATGCACGAATCTTAGCTTCCTCATTACTATAAATTCGATTACCATTAGCATCTTTTTTATCGATTAAATCTAAATATTTCTGACCAAATGACATTTTTTGAATTTCACTACCCAGTCCCAAAGTAACCCCAGTACCAAATCCACTAATAGCCCCTGGAATAGCTCCCGCTCCACCAGCCATAACACCTGCTTTAGCTCCTAATATAGCACCTGCTGTCCCCTCTATCATGGCAGCAGACGCAATTTGTCGCCCCATAATTACACCTTGTTGCGCTGTAGCACCTGTAATGGATTCTATCCAATTACTTCCTTCTGTTCTATATTGACTAAGGTTGTTTTGCAAACGCTCGATCTCATGATTAATTTCTACAATCTTATTAGGATCTGTCTCGTAAGCCAAATCTCTACCTTGTTTGGCTAGTAATAATTGGTCATTACCACTCCATATGCCTTGTTGGATAGAATCCCATATGCCTCGTGTTTGACGAACATTTTCCGTATTCTTTAATAGCTCTATGGCTTCTGCTTCACTGCTGTATTGAATATTAGAAAATTCTGGATACTCAGTTTTAAACGCTTCCATATCTTGTAATGTGTTTTTTCTAATACTCATCTCCCGAGCTCTTTCAATGACATCATGTCCACCATTAATAAGCACATTCGGTGAGATGTCCAATGTTTTACCTATCTCTATGGCATCTTGTGACCAGTCCGCATCATTATAGGCTATCTTTCTATATGCCTTAGATAAGGTGCTATTAGAGTTTTCAAACAAACTATCTAGACGATCCCCGAAAGACATATTTCTTTCTTTTTCATCATCTACGTGTCCAAAATCTTTTACATATTTGGGGTTATCATATGTTTTGAAACCACCTTTTCTGACATCTTCAGATGTTATACGTTGGTTATTTGCCATTATTCGTCTCCCTCGTAGCTACTCGACTCTCCACTGTCACCATGTTCTCGTTTCCATGTATCAACATCAATAGATCTAATAATTTCTCCATCTTTTAATATGTTTACATAATATCCACCATCATCACCTTTACCTAATTCATGATCATCACCATTATAGGCTCTTACTTGAGTTCTACTAATATTGACATGAACATCTGGCGCCCAGTTTCTTACATATGTATATTCTTTTTTTCGTACAGCCTCTACTAAAAAGCTGATCATTTCCGAGTCTGATGGATAATCTCCGTGTTCAGAATAATATTGTGTTCTATATGCAGCTCCTTCTTCAGAAGCCCCTATCCATAAAGCATTCATATCTTTTTTTGAATATCCTAGCCTATCTTGAACTACGGACTTATATTGTCCTACGGCTGCACTAAATCTTCCTGTCCCTTTCGAACGATCTTCTAATGAAGAATACACTTTATTATAAAAAGTATTGCTAAAAGATAGCCCTGAGTTTTTCATTAAATTCATCACGTATTCAGAACTTTCACCTCTATCTATTGCCTCCATTATCATAGCTTCATTAGCTGGTCCAGCACTTAATGCAGCTGCATCTCTTCTTTTTTGTTCGTTACTATAGCCTTCTATAGTACTTATCAATGCAACTTTAACATCAGGTGAATCATTAGTTTGTGACTCAAGCGCATTCGCTATCTCACCTGGTGAGTTACCATTTTTTTCCATTTCATGCGCCATTAATCTTAACTCTTTAACCTTTTTACGTACCGCTTCTTCATGTTCTCGTTTTATTTTAGCTTGTATTTGTGTAAACCTTTGCTCTGCTTTTGCTAGAAAATCCGCTTTTTCACCATCTGTCATGGTGTGACTATTTGTAATTCTAGATAGTGTAGATTTTACATAATTTCGAATTGATGTGCCTCCACCATTATCCTCTTTATCCCAAGAGTAGTGATTTCCATTGCCATCGATGGCATCTGGTTCTCCATTCACCCATCGTATGGCATTCTGTTCTCCTGCGAACCATGCCACCAACGCGCCTTCAGCACCATATTTATTAAAATATCCACCTAATACATGACGTACCACTTTCATATAAGCATCTTGGTCTGTAATTGCTTTATCTCCAACTCCTGCCTGTTTTGACCATTCTGGCCAATTCTCTGGCATAATTTGAAATAAGCCATATGCACCAGAACTCTTATTAACTGCTGTGGGATCTCCTCCACTTTCTTGACCTTGTACCGCATTTAAAAATGAATCTAAACTCATATTACCTGTTCTCAATGGGTTTTCTTTTTCAAGCATATACAAAGCTGCTTTTTTAGCATCATTACCATTTTTTGCAAGAACGTCCCTTAACTTAACTTCATCTTCTAATACAGCATTCACCTTAAACTCTTTCGCTGCTTCTTCAAACTTTTTATACTTTTCTGGCATCATTCCCACATCTTTTGCTACATCAATAATTCCATCGATTGCTTGATTATTCTTTTCAGTGCCCGCTACATGTAATACGCCTTGTAACAGCTCTTCCGTAGCTTTATCTTTTCTAGCACGAACAGCTTCTTCACCTTCATAACCATATATCTCATCAATCTTTTTATAAACGTTATCTAATTGGCTTTTAACAATATCCATCTTGGTATATCCTAACTGTGCCACTTTTGCTGAACTAGTAATAAAGTTTGCTACAGATACATCTCTATACTTATCACCTTGTTCACGCTCATGACTCTCCATTTTTGTATTATTCTGTAACCACGATTGGTCTGCATGTTGTAAAAAGCCTTGCTGTGAACGTTTAAACTGTAACTTTGAAGATATGTCCTCACGTATTTTTGCTTCTTCTTGGCGAAATCTCTCTGCGGAATTAGATGCATCTTGTAATGTCGTATAGGCAAGTCCTGTTTTGTCGTTGTACATAAGGTCAGCAATGCGGTTGTTATAATCGGTTTCCGCATTCATTTGTTGCAGTTTCATTTCAGTATCTATCTTTTTTAACTGCACATTATAAAGGTCGTTCACCCCTTTTTGAAAGGCTTGTAGACCACTAGCGATTTGTCCACCATAAGCTTCTATACTTCCGCTTCCTTGCAGTCCACCACTAGGACCTGTATTCGGTTTAACTTGCTCATTATATGATTCTAATCTCATAGTTATCTCCACCAATTCTTAACGCTTGAGATATGTTCTAAGTAGTTAGGCTTAACTGCTCCCATACCTACCGCCTTATTACTTATAATTCCTTTCGGTGTAGTAAAGTTACTAAACATACTATCAGCAGATGTAAAACCATAAGGATTTGCATTGCCACTTGCCCCTGGGCTAAATGTTCTTGTAGGACTCACATAGGAAGTGCTTGTTGGGCTCTCTATCTTTCCATAATCGCTTAAATACGATTGTACTGAGGCAGCAGTACTTAATAAGGTGCCTAGCATTTTCATTCTTCCGGCTTGCTTAGCACTTTGTATGCCAGCATAAGCATTAGCTGCCTGATTTTTATAATTCCATGTTTGCAATGCTTGTGAGTCCACATCGTTTCTTTGGTTCTGCAAAAGTTGTAAACTATCTGCTACATACGAATCATGGCTACTATCCATCACATCCTTTACAGATCCCGTAGACATGAGACTAGATGCACCCGCTTCATTTCTATTTTGACCTAATGCTAATCGCATTTTCTCCGTTAGTTTCTTTTGTTCACGTCCTGCATTATCAGCAATTTGCTCTGCTTTTCGTTCACTCATCTTTGTATTGTATTCTGCTAGTTTAGCTTGATTTTCGTACATAGCTACTTGTGCTTTAGTTTCTGCCTTAGCCCCCATCATGCCACTAATCGCTTGTATCCCTAGCATAGCTAAAGGATGCATGCACATACTATTCACTTCCTTTCTTTGGCAATGTAAACAATAGAAATCCCTCTGGTAAATTGACTCCTTCTATAAATGTAGCGCCTAACCATCGTAACCAACGTATAGATGCTTTATTATCCTTGGATATACAATTCCATAAGGATCCTTGCTGTTGCCATTCATTAATAATTCGTTTACTTTCCTCTAAGAAATAGCGTTGGCAATATTTACTTTCCTGTAATCTTTGACTCCCTAGAAACCATATGCAGTATCCTAACCCTGTGTGGTATTCATCTCCTATTCCATAGGCCCATATAGGCGACTCTACTCCAGCTATACATTCGTATTCTATCCACCATTGCGCACTGCATGCTGTGGATAATAAAAGGCCATGAGTAGCATTATCTGCTCCCATAGCCATGCATTCTATAACATCAATTGTTCGTAGACGTTTCGCTAACTCTACCAAGTCTCCTAAGAGTCGCTTATCATTCGCCTTACCACTGCGTTTTATTATTGTACCTTGCAAGTGTACCTCCTCCGATAGAAACATCTCGTACAACAGATAATAGGTTAAATGGAAATGGATCATCGTGTAATATACATACAGTTGCATCTGTAGCAAAGCCTTTCCCCTGTGTTGGGATATTAATATTTACATCTCCCGTATACATAGTGCTACCATTTTGTATAAGACTGGCATCACCGATTAAATCCATCCCTCTATTGAAGGTAACTCCTACTTTTCCTCCACGGCTATTTCGAAGTCGTAATATCATACTATTACTTCGCACCGTCCTAGATTGGAGGGTTCCGTCTTTCATATCCATATACACCTGTGGTAATACAATTTTACATTCAATAGGAATACCGATGGCAATATCTTTCGCTACATAAGGCAGTATTACAGTGCCATCTTGACCTACTTGCACCTGGTGTACATCAGAATGATTGAGTAATAGCACTACATCCATTCCTTTGAGGTGTTCTATTCGTATACTGGTTTGAGTATTATCCGTAATAGCAATAGAGCAATCTAACGTAGTATAACTAGATACATCCTTACTATCTACTGGACTATCTAATCGTTCAATATATCGTCTTTCTTGCCCTAATAAGGTTCGTTTTACTACTGCATACACACTATCTTCATTACCATTTGCTACAGAACAAATCGTTTCAAATACTCCATCTTTCGTTTCATGGTGAGCCCACCCAGTGACATCTTGTTCACGAATAATGGTCAACGCAATTAGCTTGCCATCGTCACGTACATAATACAAAATGCTATCTGGTTGTTGTGCAAACGTACTATCTATTAAACTATGTTGATTTACCAAATGTTTGGCTAATAATGTTAAATCAATTCCATTATAGTTATCCGATTCATAGGTATATCCCATATCACGTACAGAAGAAGACCTCTTTTGCACATAAATTAAGCGATTCCCTATATATTGAGGGTCACAGTTTGATGCCCCATGTTGAGTCTGTGAACGTGGTACTACTTTGGATGGTTTAATAGCTTCTGAACCACTGATAATCCATTCGTTACCATCAGTTAGTACAATTAAGTCTTGTGCTGATATCATATGTACTATATTGAAAGCAGCACGGCTTATAAGACCTAATGTAATAGCGCTATCATCTGTTACATTTCCATCCGCTTTTTCTACTTCAAAATTAGGGTAATCACCTGTACGACTAAACCACAACTTATAAGGATTTGATTTCGAGCCACCCAATACTAGTCTATCCTGAAAAAATGTGCTCATTCTAGGATAGCCCACTGCTTTTCCCCAGGATGAAAGCTGCCATTCTGATGTTTCCGTTTCTTTCCCTACAGGTTTTAATACTTTCGCCTCAACTTCTGTAGGTGAAATGAATCGACTAATAACTAGCAATCCATATTGGTCATACGGTTTTATAGTAAAATCAATGGATACATCGCCACTAGTAATTTCACTTTGTATTCGTAATTGCGTGCCTCTATTAAAGCTACCCGTTTCAGTCACATTGTAATCACCATTGGAACTATATTGGCGATAGTTTTCCCATGCTGTAGTCTCTGTACTATCCTTTTTTTGTATCGTAATAGTTCCATACCAGGTACCATGAGTTACTATTTTCCACTCTTTATCTGTATCGTCAGCATAACTACCGATGTCCATAGATTCATATCCAGTTTCTTCATAATCACTATGTCTAAAGTCATCTGGATCACTAATATACTCTGCTCTACCTGTCATCTTTTGTATTTCAGCTGGCATTCGATGCTTAATCTTGATAACTTGTCCTAGCATGCCTTCTTTAAATATAGACTTAGTAGATATAACCTTGTTACTAGAACGTATATATTTTATTTTGTGAGATCTATCCGTATTTATATCGTCAAATGGTGGTGCCACCAAATCAAATAGTTTAAACTCCCATTGATTACCAATTCTTTGCAAAATATGAATAGGATGCAAACCACTGCAAATAAAGAATGTATCTGCTGACTGATTAAAATCTAACTCATTCAATATCGACTCTTCATAAGGTGTCGTTAGTTCTATGCCTGTATATCTATCGTTTTTCCATATACGAATGTACAAGTGTCCCACTTCTAAAAAGATAGGCTCAGGATATACAAAGCGTACAAGCCTTACTTTTCGATTTGGATACTTTGCTTCTCCTATAAATCTTGTTCCATTCCGTTTGCAAATACTACCGTAAGGACGTATGATGCAGTTTTTTGCCATCAGTACAGCACTTCTATATTTATCTAAATCACTTCGGTTTTCTATCTCAGGTGATATTTCTCCTGTTGTAAAAGAGTGCTGTACTACATACATATTGCCTGTACTCATGTTGCTCTCCTTGACTCGATATATCCTACTGGCAGTTCTAAATCAAATTGACGTTCAGATGCAACTATGTTCTTAGCTTCTAGTAAGGCCCCTTGATAAATTTGGAACTGCGATCTATACATTTCCATATTACCAACAAGAGATTGTGCTAAACTTGCTGCCAAGAATCGTGTAAGTGCTTCAACAAAGATAGGTGGAAATATATCGGGATCATTTACATCAAATATATAATCTACATAGGCTTTTGTCATATTAGTTCCAATCGCCTTTGTACTGCTATCTAGGTTAAACACTTCGTAATTAGGTATATCTTTTACACTGTAACTCGTATACAGTCCATTCCGTATTTCAGTATCTTGTATAATTCGATAAATTCGTAAAGCGTGCTCTGGATATAAATATGTGTGTCTATATCCACCTGTATAAGTTTCTACCTGTATGTTTGCTAATGGCTCCACACGTCTTGCAAATCCCCACACATATTGAGACAAAACTAATCTTCTAGCATGATGATAGTATTGATTGCAGATACGTGCTGTTTCATTGTCATCATCTAAACTCGTAATTAGGCCCTCTCCTATATGTGAAAGAGCCATATTACAGAGGTCTGTTTCCGTCATATTGTACCTCTTTCTATATATGAAAAGGACTACCCGAAGGTAGCCCTGTAGTTCATCTTATCGTAAATCAATATCTGGTGTTAAGGCAGCAAATAATACATTGGAATTGATACTTGCACTAGCTGTTACCTTTAATTGTACATACCGCTTCAATCCGTATGGCAATAAGACCGTTAATTTAGATCCCTTTTTGGCATCTAATTTATACGTTCCTAATACCGTTGGGCTCGTAATCGTTACATTCGGCGGTTGTTGACCTGCCACACGTTTCTTTAACAACGTAGAGGATGCAGAATCACTCGTTTGTAATTCAACTGTTAATTGCCCAGAGGTACCCTTTAAATTATTCATTGCCAAATATAACTGATTGTAGGCATCACCTTCTTTCACAGTATCTACTACATCAGAATAAATGGTAGTTCCCGTTGAGTTATAACTTTCTTCACCAGGGAAAAATGTGTTTTCAAAATCTGTAATCATTGTAATACCTCCTTGACCTATACATTGGCGATTGGGTCTTCATCTGTACGAAGTACATCACAAGATTTTACTTCAATACCTGCTACATAAATTTTTGGCATTTCACCCATAACCTCTTGACGTGTTACATGAATATTGTTTTTATCCGTTAATGCTATTTCTAATGCTGTTTTAATCTCCTGTGGTACATATGCCACTGGTTTAATACGTCCACTATCTAAATTACGAAGACGACCCTTCGCATAAATAAAGGATTCAATAAATTTTTGACGTTGAGATGCTGTAGCACTAGCCAATTGACTAACATCAATA
>UQVF01000055.1 GCA_900544365.1 uncultured Veillonella sp.
CGTACCATTTACGTCCACCATTGCGGGATAGCAAAATGACAATAGCCTTTTCCCTTGGTACACATATCTATGCGTAAATGGTACACCGTTCCATTTACGTCCACCATTGCGGGATAGCAAAATGACAATAGCCTTTTCCCTTGGTACACATATCTATGCGTAAATGGTACTCCGTACCATTTACGTCCACCATTGCGGGATAGCAAAATGACAATAGCCTTTTCCCTAGGTACACATATCTATGCGTAAATGGTACACCGTATCATTTACGTCCACCATTGCGGGGACTGAAACTACACGGCTAGATGCTGACTTATCAAAGATAAATCTTTAGAATTACTTCTCCATTACGGGACCATACAGAATAACATTAGCCTTTTCCCCATGGTACACATATCTATGCGTAAATGGTACTCCGTACCATTTACGTCCACCATTGCGGGATAGCAAAATGACATTAGCCTTTTCCCCTGAGTACACATATCTATGCGTAAATAGTGCACCGCACTATTTACGTCCACCATTGCGGGGACAAGCAAAATTACGTTATCCTTTCCCCTAGGTACACATATCTATACGTACAAAGGGCACCGTAATGCTTGTGTCCGATCAATGCAGGGCAACAAAATCACATTTTCTTGTTATGAAATAAATGATTTGTTAACAATAAACATACAACGACAAAAAGCACGGTCTCTTCCTTTATAAACAATATGACATACTGTTTATAAAGGAAGAGCCGTGCTCTTCTTTTTTATTAGCCTATGCTTAATTATAGCTTTCCATAATCTCCTCAAATGTATATAAATTAAATTGCGCTTTAAGGCGATCTAAATATTCTAATACATAGTCGGTTTCTTCACTTGCCGTGTGTAGTAACACATCTATACTAATACCTTCTGGTACAAATTCATTAGTGTTATATAGAAGCACATAGCTAAAGATATCTGGACCTTCGTTGTGCATAACAACTCCGGTCTTACAATAATTATTCGCATCTTGCAAAATAGCGTCTATCTCATTACGTGATAAATGCTCAGTATCTACTGGATATATAGTATGAATCGTTAGTCCTAAGCATGCATCTTCCATTATAATAACTGTTAATTGGTCATTTTTATGAAACATACGATATTCTAAAACTTGATTTCCATGTTCATCTTTCTTGCTTGAAACATCTTTGCCATCACGTAATAATGCCTTTTCTACAACTTGCATTACTGGTGTGCTTGAATTGCTATACCATCTCTCCAAGCTCTTCCCTTGTCTAATTATTCTTGCTATTCTTTCTTTTCCATCAAATAGTCCCATGATTCCTCCTATTTTCTTGTTAGCATTTTACATCTTATCTATTTAAAGTAAGGCGTATAGTAACGCATACTGATCAATATCCTTATACTATGTATCATGGCCCATACTTCTTAGCTACTTCTTTAAATGCATTTAAGGCTAACTCCACTTCTTGTTCAAAAAGGGATATAAGTTGTGCCCCTAAATCTTCATAAGGATAAAAGTGTATTCGGCAAAATTCATGTAAATAATTAATTGATTCACTTTCTGGTGCATATATAACATGCCCCATGTCTGTAATCACCTGTTCCTGGATTTCTCTCACGATTTGATCTGTTAAATCCTTTGGGATTCCATTTAAGTCTAATGGATATCTTACATAGGCAAGTACTGAATCATCATCTACTTCCACTATCATCACACCTGTTCGTGTTCCTTCATTGAATATCATGTAGGCTAGATTGGTGCTTCCTTCATCATCAATCGTTTTATGAAGGATATATCCATTCTCTCTCAATGCAGCTTCAAATTCATGAATCAAAGGTTGTTCTACTGGTTTTGTGCTTTGTGCATTAGCGTGTGAACTACTCTCCACAAACTTTCTCAACCCATCATATAACTTCATAGTTTTTCCTCGTCTCTATTTAAAACACAGTAAAATATGCGTACCTAATTGGCAAGCCATTTGCCTTACCATAACTCCTATCTTAGAACCAGACGCTAGTTCTCGATTGACTGCAAAAGGTGCAAAAAATCGACATATTCTTTCGTCATAAAACAAAACTTCATCATTCAACTTAGTATTAACAGTATTTATGATTTCCTCCCTTATTGCTTTATCCACAAATCGATAGGGAATCACATCATATACACTCACCCCCATAGTGTCTTCATTGATTTCATACGCATATATTAACATCGAATTTTCATCTTCAAAAGGCAAATCAAAGATCATTCCCTTTTTCCCTTCTAATCTTCCAAACCTTGTGAAAGAAAATCCCTCTTGTTTAAACGATTCCATGCATTCATCTATTAAGCTTTTTCGTTCCATTCTATCCTCCTTACACACATCTCCTAGGATCTACCATACTGTAACCGAATATTAGGCATTGCGTTAGTAAGAAGCACTTCTAATCCCCAAATTGTCTTCATAACCATTTCAGCAAATTCATCGTCATCGGTAATACTATCTCTATTCAGCACTAACACAAAATTTATACTATGTTCTAAGTTATAATACGTGAGATTTCCATTAGGCACTTGTTGCTCCACAGATCTTTTTATAGTAATTAAATCTGATATATTGAAAGTCCCAGGTTTCATAACTAGTCTAAAACTCACAAGCACCATATGGGGATAGTTCGGTATTTCCTTAATAAGGAGTTCTTTCATACCCTCATCATCTACATAGTCTGACACAATATAGTGAAGATCATTTCCTTGTGCATCTTTTTCCTTGCCACATGTAAAAAGCTTACCATAATCTCCGAAGATCATTTTAACTTCTTCTATAAGAGGCAATTCTTTACGAGCTAGCTCTTTCTCTACTTTGACTTCTTTTACCGGTTCTACCTTCTTATTTACCTTAGATAGTTCTCCATCTTGTTTTGATATTCTTCCACCTTGTTTCGGCATTGTTCTTACTGAAGATTTCTTACCAAATATTAATTCTTTCAACCATGTCCACATAGGCTCTCCTTTCTCTCAACCTACTACGGCTACTACATACTTAATATCATGTAGTTAATCCCTAATTTACAATACAATTTGTACACCCTTATATCGTCATTTCTATACATTCTTATGATAGCATTTACATATATCATCATTTCTATATATTCTTACGATAGAATTTATAAGATGTACCTTCTTATGATAGTCTACCTCCCTCCTTATGACTTATTTTACATCTACTTCATACACTTAGTATATACCATAGGGATATTTCCATTTTACAAAAGTCCCGATAGTTAATTTTACTTTTTTTCGGACTTTTATATCACGTAGCAATCATCCCGCTTCACATCGCCAAGGCCATAAGATTTCACATCTTTTTCATTACGAATGACATACACCCGAAAGGAATCCACCTCCAAATCTAAACATGCTAAGGCCCGCTCAATCATCCGATTACACTGGGATGGTGCCAACATAGCTTCAAAGGCGGATTCTTGTACACGCATGCCATAATACTCCATAATCCTAACTAGTTTACTTCGCCTTTTATCATCTGCCACATCATAAATTGCTAAGGTTAGATACTGTGTCATTGCAAACTCTCCTTTCTATCTCTTGTATTGTACCAATTTCGATAGAATCAAATTTACAAAAGTCCCAATAGAAAAGCGCCAGCTCATGTGAGCTGACGCTGTTTTCATCTGTGACATACTATGTAAAGATATCTATAGATTTCCTTTTAAGGATACTTTTTTAAATTTTTCAACTGGTAATAATGATGTACGGTCTACAAAACGTGTATCCTGTTTGTTGCCAATACGCATCATTTCCGTTTTTGCATTTTTATCAGATCCTAACGCATTTGGGTCCATCATAATATATAGTTCGTTCATCGACTTTTTCAAACTAGTATAATGCGGTCCCATGGACTTCTCTGCATAGTAATCAAAGCTTTCTATTAATGCATCTACAGAGTTCGTATTTCCCTCTATTGGCCAGTCTTTATGCATAGGCACAATCCCATCACTAGACCACATAGCATGACTAGTATACACATCTTCTCGCTCTAAGAACAGTTTGGATGTGATACTTATGCTACCCCAGCCAATGGACTTCCCTTTACCGATTTTATATTGTCGTTTGGAGTTTCTCGTACCAAGGTCGCCACCATGTGAACCAGTCCCCAAAAACAACACTTTACAAAGAGCTCCTAATTCTTCCGTAGTCAGTGATTTAAAATAAAGCTTACCTGTGAAAGTCACCCCTGGTTTTACACGGTTTTTACACTTAGTGGTTACATCACTATTATCCGATTCATTTTTTGTTTCATTACGATGCCAATATTGTTTTACACCACGAATCGTAGCATCCGTATTATCCCAATGTGACCGTTTGTCACTTTTTTCTTGGTCCAAATATAATTGGAATGATGTAGGGTTAGGTCCTAACAGAGCAACCGGCACTACTTTTTTGTCTAAATAGTTTCCTTGTTTTAAAGAAGCTTCACTCAATTTAGCATCACTAAATGAAAGTCTGCCACCCCAGTATTCTTTTAAACCAAACACTAAATCCGTAAAATCTACTCGACCCGTTTTCAATGTGGTTGGAACATGTGCTCCAATAGAATTAGTATAGGGAATGCGATAGTACAATGGAGCTCCAAAATGGATAACCTGATTATTCTTAAGTGTAAAAAAGCAAGGTGCTACCAAATCAGCCGTAGGAATTCCTGTATACTTAGCTGCAAGAGCCCCTTTGGCTGCACAATCTGTTAGTACATCAAGCCCTTTTCTACGCTCATCAGATTTATAGGCTTCAATCACTTCATTAGGAACTACATATTTTGTTGCTTTGTTCCATTTGAAAGCATATTTATTATTTCTACCTCTATTACGCCCCTTCGCATTCAAGCATTTAATAACAATATCTACTTTTTTAGAACGATCAAAATTTTCCCAGTTCACCTTTTTAGTAGGATAATCCGTAGTTCTACAATCTTCTTTCGTAGAGGAAGCGCATAAATAGATATGCCAATGAACGCCATCTACATCTCGACTACGTACCAAGAATCCACGTTTTCTCAAGTCTTTCGCCTTTGTATTTCTATCTCCTAATTGCATAGAATTCATATAAGAACTCTGTGCTTCAGAGGCATGCTTAGAACTTGCCACACCACGATAATACAATGATTTTTCAGTAAAGTCTTCTCCTTGTCTGAACGAACTTGCTGTCACCACTTTAAATAAGTTTCGTATCATACCACGAAGAGAGCTGCCAGGAATCATCGGTTCATCATTATGGATGGCAAAGAAAGAACTTTCACCGCTATTCTCGCCGTAACCGCCTACCAAGGTAGATGTTTTTGTGGTAATATCTACTTCAATATATCCAGAATGTGTACCAAAATCACGTACATAAGCTAGATACGAATCATAGATTGCTTCTCCATTTTTATAGTTATCTACATCAATCCCTTTCCACCCTTTAGGAACACAAATATCTGTTGGCAAGGACACAAAATTATACGGTGCTGTTGCAATTAGACCACTATTTCGTTTATCTATAAATTTATCTTTTACTTGTGGTGCCATTGTCTCACTCCTCTGTCATATCTACAATATCCACATATCGGTATTGGCTATATCCAGCTTGTCCTGTCATATGTGAAGATGTTATGTAATTTCTAGTCTTTAATCCTAAGCGCTTACTTTGTAAATCCGTGGGCACTACTTGTTTCATTTTACGCCCCTTATCAGCTAATACCGCAAATCCATCATTAGATTCACTAAATTCGCCAAATAAAGGGTGAATACTATCTACAAACTGAATTTCCATTCCCTCATCATCACTAGGTGCGTCTTGTACATGATATCCTACCAAGTTTCCATCTACACATTGAGCGTACACTTCTTCATTGGCATTAAACACTCGTACTTCCACAATTCCTTTTCTATCATATTGCGTTGCATCGCTCCAACGAATCTCTGTACCATCCCATTGGCCCCAAAGAACTGCATGATGCATCCAAAGAACAATCTTACCCGTTCCACTCAAATAGTTGCATAAGGGAGTGATATCACCAGAAAAAGCTTCTTCAATATCTTTTACGGCCACATGTCCCTGCTGGACTGTTAGCTGTTTCAAGGGACTAATTTGTTTCATATCTATGTCATTTCTATTCATGATACTATCCTCTACATAAGTTTACTAATGTATTGATTCAACTGATTTACATCACCTTGACTAAGAACGGCATAGGATGTGCTACTTCCTTTTGTCTCATTTGTAAAAGTAAATGTATCTTGTTGATAGGAAATGCTGCCTTGTGCACCAAAGATTCGACCACGGCCAACGCTAGCTTCACCACCAAAGGTCAGTTTACCCATCCATAAATCTCGGAATACAATGATGAACAAGCCCGCTTCTTCTGGTGTACAATGTTTGACTTCCAACTCAATAGAAAGTGTACCATCTGCATTGCTATTTACTTGCCAAATTGGTTCTTCCGTAAATAGTGCTGAATCGATAGTACCACCTGTAAAACGGTCTATACGATTACGAGTTTGTGGTTTTGCAAGAACCTGTTTACTTTTCTTAATATACACTTCGTCCACAGATACACGACTTTTTACCAGTCCTGTCACCACTTTGTTCACTTTTTTCATGCCGCCAAACAAAGTATCAAAGCGTGTTACACCGTCTTGATTCGGTGTATTCCATGCTTCCCAAAGGCCCATTTTTTCTAAGATATATTGAGTATGATGGCGAATAACACCTTTCACACTGGATCCTGGAATGACATAGTTACCTTGGCTAGTTAACATAGTGCTATCCATAGCAGGGTTATCCCCTTGTGTACGAACGAGTAAAGATGTATCAATATTAGCAGATACTTTCATCACTAATGTTTCCTGTTTAGGAATGATATATTTTCCTGTATACGTTGCGTCCTCTACGCATGTACTAGCTTCTCTATACAACCAATGTCTAATAGAAGCGTTACTTTTTAATCTATACTGTGTTGCTTTACAATCTTGTACCTGGATTTTACCAAAGCCTTTTGTGGTAAACTTGCCTACTGCCACTCCAGAGAATAAGATATCTACTAAGTAGCGTACTGCACTCTCTAGAAATGCTAATACTGCTGAATCTTCCCACGTCGTTTCATCTTTCTTTTCAAGGCAGCTGCGCAAAGACTTAATATGACCTTCTCGAAGAATACACTCCATCATAAAGTCCCCTTTAGCACCGCGGTCAATAGCTTCATAATCATAAAGTTGACTATCTTTAGCAATACGGGATCCATACATAAGTGATACTCCATCACGCTGCGTCACTTGTGCATTCTCTAGGACAACATCAAAAAAGCGAAGTGCACTTTGATTCGCCTCTACAGCAGCATCCTGAATAGATCCAAATAAAATATCTCGTAATACTTGTTGTAACGCCACATCACAGTCTAAATAACTTCCCAAGGTATGACGCAATACCCCTGCCATACTCGTACCAGGAATATAAGCTTTTCCATTTCGATTTCTTAAGGCTAACATATCAATGAGTTCACTTTGTTTTTCCCCATCACCTACTAGTAATGGTGATAACAATTCTAAGGTGCCCTCTATGAGAATCGTCTCTTTTATTGTTGCATCATTCATAAGATACACTCCTTATATTACAGTTTACGTGCGTATTTGAAAAACCATGTCCAATACTCTATAAAACGATCTTCTGCAGACATAGAACTTCCTACTAATGTTCGGAGCCCATCATGTGTATTGCAAATTGTATCAATCCATTTCGGCACTTTTCGGTCTTCTAATAACTCTAACACATCATGAGATATACCTAGCTCTATGTGTCCTACAGAAAGCCCATTCGCTTTCCAGTTGTCCCCGAAAATACGACGTAGGGCCTCGCTATCATCTTTGTTAAGACCTCCACGCTGTCCCCCTAATAAAGGCACATAGTTTTCTAATCGTGCAAATGTATGATTATCAGCTTTTTTCAATTCTTTTGTATGCTTCTGTACATCCAAATACGCACGAGAACGAATGGCATCTACATCTTTAGTTTTCAAAATAGACTTCACTAATTTTTTAGTCACCTTCGATAAACTTTTCACTGGTGCTACTGGCACCGGTTCTTCTTCTGTATTTTGCAGTTCCAAAGTACTTCGTAATACCCATGGACGAATTTGACCAAAGCCTTCTGCCTTACGGACTCCAATTCCTGTTGCCAAGACATCTGTTAGACGTTTAATATCTTCGTCTGACCAATCTGTACTACAAGTCAAGACGCATACAGACCCCGCTGCTAATGCTAATACTTCTGGGCGATATAATTGCCATACACCAACATAATTGCGCACTATTTCTGCTCCTGTAAATACTTTTGAAAGTGTCAATTCTTTCTCAGGTAATACTCTTCGTAAGGCCCCTACAAAATCATCTACTAAAGATTCTTCCTCAAGACGTTTCCATCCGGAAACAGGTCTATCTGAAATAAAAGGACTATCTAAGCGAAGAGCTAATATACCGTGTTTCAACTGCTCTACCCAGTCACTTATATTCTCCATTTCACAAGGTACTACATCACCAAATATTACTTCACATTTACCATAACTCGTGCGTTTTGATTTTCCTGCTCGTACTGTCATAGTATTATTTTTTAGCTTCAGATCTCGCACTAAAGTAATTAAATCTTCTTCTTCACCGGTAATAATCGCCGCAAAGGTTTGTCCTTCGCCAATAGCCTCATAATTGTAAATACCGCCGCCATTGCTTCTACCAGCAAAGCGTTCATCCGCACTATTACGACTCATGTGAAAGTATATTTTTTTATGCACAGAGGCTAAGTCTACTTGTCCCTCATATACAGTACCTAAGCCTTTTAATACCTTATATCCTGCTGCACCGTCCGCTTCTAGCATATCTTTAATATCGCCTTCCACTTTATGTTTCATCAATGATTGTGGTAATGGGTACGAGCGATGTCCTTTCACCATTGGATATGCAGCTTGGAACTGTAATCCTCCTAAAAATAGTTGTTTGAAACTACTATCTTCATGGGCTGTATTGCCTAAGTTTCTCGCTTTTCTATACGCATCTGCTAGAATCCCACGTACAATCGTACCAGATATATAATCTCGGCTTTCAGTTAATACACGGGAGCTACTCTCCGCTGTAATTACTAGAGGAGATTGTGTAGTAATGGATACATGTAATTGTTTCATAGTCATCCCCTGGTCCTTATTTTAATACTGATTTAATCAATCGATCTTGGTTCGGCATAGTACAACTAATTCGTCCAAAACCACGATTTCGTTTGAATCCAATAGCAGTCATATTTTGTAAGGCTGCTGCCAACAGTGTTTCATGCTTGTCATTGCCACCGTCAATATGAATGTTGCCTACAAATTCAAATGAAGTGTTATCTACTACTCGTAAGTTACGAAGGCTTCCATCTTTAGCGACTCCAGTGTCTTCGTGAATTGCCGTTTGATATCGAACAGATGTAAAGGCATCTCGAATCTGATTTCTACCTACGACATCACCATACTCTTGAATAAGTCCACGTAACTCTTTGAGAATATCTTCATATCCTTTAATATGAAAGTCTTCAAAGCTAGTACCAATAAGAGATTCTGTTTCACCTCTATTAAATACTTCATCTAATACGGTTCGACTTAATGCGCCTTCTGTTTCACCAAGGGCTTCTTTCATTTCTACCAATTCGAGAGCACTTTCATAGAGTACACCTCGGAATCGTTTAGCCGGAATGAACGGCAACCCCCATTCATCCAAGATAACATCTGTATCCACGTTGATATCTGCTGCGCCAGAGCTTAACTGCAATGGTGATTTTAACTGAATTGTTACTTTAATATCCATATGTTCCTCACTACATTTCTATTTTTGATGATTCACAAACTCTTGACAAAATTTTTTGCTAGGAAGGTATTCCATCATTTCAATAGCGTCTATATATGGAGTGGAATGCTTCTTAGCTTCTACTACAGTCTGCGTTTCTAAGTATTCTTCTTTCCAACCATATGTCCCATAGTCTTTCCAATGCTCCACACTTGGTAATACTTTGCCACGATGTGTCAATTGTGCTACATATTCTTGGATTCCATGTGTCGTACCTTGTAGGATATACCGTAATCCTTTTACTTTATTTCTACCCAGATCTTCTACATCAATCGATGTTTGTAATGCATTGGCCAAGTTCAACATATTGTCTAAATCATGCTCTTTATCTTTCATATCCGACACCACATACGGTCCAAAGTGTAACTGTCCTCCTTTGATAGAGGTATACTCTTGTTCACGAATTTGTTCCACTGTTGGTGCCTGTTCTCCGTGGAGGATGATAAAGTCTAGCCAACTAGATGCTTGTTCTCTCGCTTTTTCTTTCGCTTTAGCACACATTTGCTCTGCTAGTTCATAGCCTCTAAAGAACGGATAGGAAGTATTGAGGATGGCGATACCTGCACAAGAAAAAATTCCTCCAGTGCTTGTAGTATTGCTTAACTTCGCTAGCTCTTTCGCACTCAATGTTTCTAATTCTTTCATAAATGTTTGGGCTAATAGAACTGCCAATCGAGCATGACATACAAAGGTAACATCATCACCACCGATAATGATCGGACGTAATGGCAAATACGGAGTTCCACGGCCTACATCAATTCCTTCTTCTTTATATGTTTCTGGCGAAATGGCCGCTGCTAATTGCACTACTTTTTTGAAAGCTTTTTCTGTTACAGTTGACACTGTTTTAGATAATTTAGTTCGTTCTGCTAATGTTTTACATTGGCTAAAGCGTTCCCCCATATTATTACCATCAATATGAACAATTGCCAAATAATTATCCCCTTCTTGACGACCTAATTTGGAAAACTCTTGCGGGAACTGATACTCACCAAGTTCTGTAGAAAAACGATCTGCCAGTACTTCATTAGCCTCTTTGGCCATGATGTTCTTAGCTAGTACTTCATGGGATACATAGCGACTATCGCCTTTTCCAATCTCTGACTCTTGATTGATTGCATTCGCACTTTCACCATTGACTGCACATGGCAATGTATGACCTGTCATCGGTACATTCACAACTGGATGTATGCGTTGTTTATTTTGCTGCAATTGCTGATACATAGCTTTGATACTATCCGAGTAATTTTCTGTATCTAATTGAATAGTTCCAATGGCTGCACCTACTTTTAATCCAGGGTATGTGCATAATAAAGTCGTTGTAAATTTTTGTACAATTCGCTTTAAATTTTCATTTCCTTCACCAGCC
>UQVF01000056.1 GCA_900544365.1 uncultured Veillonella sp.
CAAAGGATGACCTTCTTTTTCTATTTTACTTTTCCCACAAACATTTTACACTAACATGTCGATTATACGAATCATGTATTTTAACAACAAATACTGAAAAAGAATGTTATAATAATGACAGATTTAGACTATTACAATCAATAGTGTACAACAAAGGAGTTCCCCATGATTCGTATTGCTTTTGGTCAAATTCAGGTTCACCCTGGTGAGCCTGCTATAAACTTTCAATCTATGATCCATGCTATCGACTATGCCAAGGCGGTGAGAACGGACATCCTCATCTTCCCCGAATTGTGCCTCAGCGGGTACATGGTGGGCGACTTGTGGGATCAGGTGCCCTTCGTGAAGGATTGTCTCTATTATGGTGAGGAACTAGTGAAAGCCACAGCAAACTCCAATCTTACGATTATCTTTGGTAATGTAGGCATTGATGAAATTCTACGTAACTTAGACGGTAGTCTTCGCAAATACAATGCCCTATATATAGCATCCAAAGGTCAACTGGTATCTAATCCATCACAACCATATCCGTTTACCATTAAAACATTGTTGCCATGTTATCGATACTTTAACGAGCCTCGGTATTTCACTAGCGCCAATGTAGTGGCGAAAGAACGTAATCTAGCATTGTCGGATATCAATCAGCCACTCACGATTTCCACACGTCAAGGAGCTTTCACCCTTGCGCCTGTTATCTGTGAAGATAGCTGGGATACACACTACCCAGATTGTCCTACTAGTCTGATGGTTGAAACTGCCAAATCACGTGGTCAGCACATCGATTTGATTGTTAATTGTTCTTCCTCCCCCTACACCGTCCACAAACAGGAACACCGCCATGCCCTCTTTAGCGACCAAGCCAAACGATACAACACACCGATTGCCTATGCAAATCATGTAGGCATTCAAAACAATGGCAAAAATATCTGCATTTATGATGGATGTTCTACTTTGTATGATGTGAACGGTTCTGTCGTGGAAGAAGTACCAGCTTTTGAAAATACAGTACGCCCTACATTATTAAAAGATACCTTGTGGCAACCACTTTCAAATGCTAACTCTGAACTCAGGAATACTTCCAAAAATAGCACAGCACTTCAACTTTCCTCAGAACATAATACATATGATAAATATAATACATATCATACACAGGATTCAAACAATACACATCATGCAGCTCCTGGCTATATCCCTACCCTCTTCAAAGCCCTTCAATATGGCATCCGTCAATTCTTAGCACAAACAGGTATCAAAAATATCGTCATCGGTGCCTCTGGTGGTATTGACTCTGCTCTCAATGCTGCCTTGTACAGCACTGTATTGCCACCGGAGAACTTATATTTAGTGAACATGCCAAGCCGTTATAACTCGGATATGACGAAGGATTTGGCATACCAATTAGCGCAAAATATCGGCTGTCATTATGGGGTATTCCCTATTGAAGAAGCTGTCAGTGCCACCATTGAGCAATTAGAGAATACTAGCTTTACAAAGTATAACACCCATGTCATCCCAGAATTACATCACCATGGTAATATGCATACAACAACTATGCTAGATGTAAAGGGAAATACTGTATCTTCTGAAGAAGATATGAGCCAAATTGTGTTATACAGTTCTGACCAAACAACTACAAACTATGATAAGCAACGCCCTATTGAAAGTGACTCCAACACTACATCTTTCTTGCAGTTATCTACATTAGCCAAGGAAAACATCCAGGCACGTGATCGTTCGTCTCGTATCTTAGCTGGTATAGCATCCGCTGTGAACGGAGCTTTCACCTGCAATGGCAATAAAACGGAGTTCACTATCGGCTATGCTACGATGTACGGTGATTTAGCTGGCTTCCTTGCCATAACAGGAGATGTGTGGAAAACGGATGTGTATGCTTTGGCTCGTTACATGAATGAGCACATTTTTAAACGTGAAGTAATCCCTCAAGGATCCATCGATGTGGTCCCTAGTGCGGAGCTTTCCGACGCACAGGATGTAACTCAAGGCCTAGGCGATCCGTTACAGTACGAATACCACGACTGCTTATTCCGTGCCTTCGTTGAGGGTACGCCACATACACTGACTCATCAGCGCTTAACCCCTGAGGATATCTTGTGGGACTACGAGAACGGTACACTGGAACACCTATTAGGATTGCCAAACCCTGTGTCTCATTATTTCACATCTACGGAACAGTTTATCCAGGACCTAGAACGCTGGTGGAAATCGTTCAACGGCTTAGCAGTGGCAAAACGTATCCAGTCTCCGCCACTCTTTCTCATCAGCGAACGTGCCTTTGGCACTGACCTTAGTGAAAGTCAATTAAAACCATATTTCTCACGTAATTACTATGTCATGAAAGATAGAATTCTACACCATCTATCTAAATAGTGAGTATATTTCTTAGTTAGATAATATAACTCTATACCATAGTCACGCTATATACTACGTTGTAATATACCTTATTAGTTATCTTACATCCTGTATATAGCGTTATTTAATGTTTGACTATTTACTCATACATCACTTTCAAAAATAATATAAGTCCATAAAAACTTTTATATTGTAATGATAATTATTATAGATTACAATAAAGTTAACCCTATGGGTTACGTTTTAATGTGTATTTGGAGGTATATTATGCAACAAGCATGGAAAGACTTCAATACAGGTGTATGGGATAAATCCGTGGACGTACGTGATTTTATCCAACGAAACTATGTGCCTTATGTAGGCGATGATTCTTTTCTAGTAGGTCCTACTGAACGAACTACTAGACTTTGGCAACGGGTATTAGATTTATATGAGGAAGAACGACAAAAAGGTTCTGTCATCGATGCAGATACTGATGTAGCAACTCATATTACGGCGCATGCCCCTGGATATATTATTAAAGAAGATGAACAAATCGTTGGTCTTCAAACTGATTATCCTTTGAAACGTGCCATGTTCCCTTATGGTGGTTTACGAACTGCTAAAAGTGCTATTGAAGAGTATGGTTACAAAATGGATCCAACTCTTGAAGCATTCTTTAAAACTCATCGTAAGACACACAATGACGGTGTATTTGATGTATATACACCTGAGATGAGAGCTGCTCGCTCCGCTCACATTATTACGGGCCTACCTGACGCGTATAGTCGCGGCCGAATTATCGGTGATTATCGCCGTGTAGCCTTATATGGTGTAGATTATTTGATTAAGGACAAAGAAGATCAATTCAATATCACCATGGGCGATATGATGCCAGATGTCATTCGTGACCGCGAAGAAATTCGAGATCAAATCCGTTCTTTAAAAGAATTAAAAGAAATGGCAGCGTCCTATGGATTTGACATCTCCAAACCTGCTACCGATGTAAAAGAAGCTATCCAATGGCTATACTTTGGCTATTTAGGTGCTATCAAAGAACAAAACGGGGCAGCTATGTCTATCGGACGTAACTCCACTTTCTTAGACATCTATGCAGAACGTGATTTGAAATCTGGTAAATATACAGAAGAACAAATCCAAGAAATGGTGGATCACTTCATTATGAAATTGCGCATGGTACGTTTCGCACGTATCCATGAATACAACAATTTATTTACTGGTGATCCTGTATGGACAACAGAGTCTATCGGTGGTATGGGCACTGACGGACGTACATTAGTGTCTAAAACGGCATTCCGTGTCCTACATACATTGCAAAACCTTGGTCCTGCTCCTGAACCAAACTTAACAGTACTTTGGTCTCCTTCCCTTCCTGAAGGTTTCAAAAAGTTCTGTGCGAAACTCTCTATTGCAACTTCTTCCATTCAATATGAGAACGACGAAATCATGCGCCCTAACTCCGGTGATGATTACGCGATTGCTTGCTGCGTATCCCCTATGCGTATCGGTAAAGAAATGCAATTCTTTGGCGCTCGCTGTAACTTGGCGAAAGCCTTACTATATGCTATCAATGGTGGCGTAGATGAAAAGCTGAAAAAACAAGTAGGTCCAAAATTCCGCCCTATTACTTCAGAATACCTTGACTTCGATGAAGTGATGGAACGTTTTGAAGATATGACGGAATGGTTAGCAGGTGTGTATGTGAACGCCTTAAACATCATTCATTACATGCATGACAAATACGCCTATGAAAAATTAGAAATGGCATTGCATGACCGTAAAGTCACTCGTTGGTTTGCCACAGGTATTGCTGGACTTTCCGTAGTAGCCGATTCTCTATCTGCTATTAAATATGCGAAAGTAAAACCAATTCGTGATGAAAATGGTATTGCTATTGATTTTGAAATTGAAGGCGAATTCCCTAAATATGGTAATGATGATGATCGTGTAGATGATTTGGCGGCTACGGTAGTATCTGGCTTTATGAATAAAATTCGTAAACATCCAACCTATCGTCAATCCGTACCAACTATGTCACTATTAACCATTACATCTAATGTGGTATATGGTAATGCTACTGGTGCAACTCCTGACGGACGTAAAGCAGGTATTCCATTTGCTCCAGGTGCCAACCCTATGCATGGTCGTGACGAACACGGTGCTATTTCTTCCTTAGCATCTGTTGCTAAAATGCCATGGCGTGATTGTTGCGATGGTATTTCTAATACTTTCTCTATTATTCCAGATTCTCTAGGTAAATCCGGAGAATCTATGGTGACACTAGGCGACTTAGATTTAGACTTAGACCTAGGCAACATTGAACATGCCTTAGTCGATGGTTGTGAAAATCTAGCTTGCCGTGAGCCAAACGTTACTTTCCCTGAAGAAAAGGAGTAAATATGACTAACGAACAACAAGTAGATAATTTAGTACAATTGTTAGATGGGTACAGCAAAAAAGGCGGCCACCATTTAAACGTAAACGTATTCAATCGTGAAACATTATTAGATGCTCAAAAACATCCTGAATTGTATCCACAATTGACTATCCGTGTTTCTGGTTACGCTGTTCATTTCAACAAGTTGACAAAAGCTCAACAAGACGAAGTGATCTCCCGTACATTCCATCAATCCATGTAATGCATTATGGTAGGTCGCATTCATTCCATTGAGACCATGGGTACTGTCGATGGCCCAGGCATGCGATTTGTCTTGTTCCTCCAAGGTTGCCCATTGCGATGTGCCTATTGCCATAATCCAGACACTTGGGATCCCTCTACGTATGCCCAAGAGATGACTGTGGCAGATGTGTGGACACAATTTGAAAGGAATCGTGACTTTTATATCACTGGAGGCATTACTGTCACTGGTGGCGAAGCATTGTTGCAACTCCCTTTTATTATCGAACTCTTTACTTTCTTTCATGGAAAGGGAATTCATACTTGTTTGGATACAAGCGGGATTTGCTACACACAAGAAGAGGCTAGAGAGTACAAACTGCTTCTTGATGTAACGGATTTAGTCATTCTTGATGTGAAAGAGATCGATTCCTCTATACACGAAACACTAACCGGCAAGCCTAATGATGCGGTCCTTGCATTCGCTAAATTTGTAGACGAGCATGGTACCGATTTTTGGGTACGCCACGTGGTAGTCCCAACCATCACAGATAATCGCGATCGCTGGTATCGGCTTGGTTTCTTTCTAGGTGCTTTCAAGCATTTGAAAGCCGTAGATTGCTTACCTTACCACGTCATGGGGGTTAATAAATATGAAAGTCTTGGCATTTCCTATCGCTTAGATGGAATCCCGCCCCTCTCAAAAGCTGACGCACAGCGTGCACTCCGCGTTGTCCTTTCTGGAATACGCGACTACCGCCGAGGTTTATGGTGTCCTCTTAAAACACCTGAAAGTTAAACTCATAACAATACTTTCCTGATCTTTCATAAAAGCGCACTATCCTTCGTGGATGGTGCGCTTTTCTCTATGGTTCGATTGACATATCTGTATACAAATTATATATCTGTAAATATTTATATAAGTACTAAACTAGTCTCTTCTGTTCATGTATTGATATTTATTTCTAACGGATAGCTTTTACATATTATATATTTAGTTGTATAATAGGAGAGTATTATTTCAGACTATCCCACTATGATTTATGATTCAAGTGAATCCTAGGTGCACCATTGCACCATCATAGTCTTTTGTATCTAAAGTTAGGAGGCATTTCATGGCATCGTCATACATGCTACAATTTCATCTTGGCGCCGTAGAAACGGTCATACTCTCACTCTTTTCCTTTTTACTAGGCACCTTTATGCACAAGCACATCAATATCTTGCATCGTTGGGCTATTCCAGTCCCTGCTATTGGCGGTTTAACCGTAGCAGTGCTTCTATTCCTATTACAAATTTCTGGCCTTATCCTAATTACTTTGGATAAAGCTGTTCTTGTTCCCGCTATGGTGGCATTCTTCGCCACAATGGGTCTAGTAGCACCGGTACAAATTTGTACATCTTCTCTAAAAGCTATCCCTCGCTACTGGGGTATGAGTACTTTACTTGTGATTATGCAAATTAGCATCGGTTTAGGACTAGCGAGTTTGTTCGGATTAGATAAACACTATGCCATTTTATTAGGTTCTCTTTCTCTTGAAAGTAGTTACAACTTTGTCTCTGCCTTGGGTCATGATTTAGGCAATGCCTTAAATGGTGAAACGGTAGCACATGGTATTATTGCTTTCACTACCATTATCGGTGTATTCATCGGTGGTCCTATGGGACAATATTTAATCGAGAAATTCAATCGTTATGAAACAGCTCCTCCACCAGATTCACCAGCACCTACACCGATTGGCATCATCATTAATTTATTGCTAGTATTACTCTGTGTGAGTATCGGCATCGGTGGTTCCCACTACTTATTAGATACCTTTGGATTGCATATTCCTACGTTTATAGTATCTATGTTATTGGCCATTGCTATCCGTAACGGCGGATGCTATGGGGGGCAAACGTTCATCAATTCTAAAGCTATTGCCTTGTTCAGTCAAATTAGTATTACCATCTTCTTAACTACTGTGTTCATGAGCGTACCTATGATCGCATTACGTGCGCTTACAGGACCAATGCTTGTGATTCTTGTGGTACAAGTCATTGCGATTATTCTGTTTACACGATTCATCGTATTCCCTGTGCTGTGTAAAGATTACGACGGTGTTGTCATCGGCGCCGCCCTCCTTGGCCACGGCTTAGGTATCACGCCAAATACAGTAGCCACCATCGCTACCCTCGGTGGTCGCTACAGAAAATCTGTAAAAGCTTTCCTAGTTGTTCCAATTACAGCTACTGTATTAATCAATGTATTCGGTATTCCTATCTTGCATTGGATTATGCAGTTCTACTGGTAATCTAAGTATTTTCTCATTGGATTTACGATTATCCATTACATATACCCCAACCTACTGCAATAGGTTGGGGTATTCTTATTATGCAATGCATACTATTGAGACTAACACACTACATATGTAAAAACATCAGATTTTCATTATATTCCTATGTTATAACAATTACTGTAGACCATATATCAAAATAGAGGAAAGTTGATACTTTTTAATCAACTTTCCTCTATTTCATTTGTGAGCTATTTTATTATAGCCCCTTTTGTATCACATATGTACTTGTCATCTCATAATTGTAATTATAAGAATAGATTAATGATTTCTACACCAATTAGTCCACATACGGCAATCACTGTTTCCACCATACACCAAGAGCGTAATGTTTGTTTTACAGTTAATCCAAAGAATTCTTTAAATAACCAAAATCCTGGGTCATTTGGTGGGCTAAAGAATACAGATCCCGCACCTACAGCGATTACCATCAATTCAGGGCTAACACCTGTTAATGGAATTAACGGTGCTACGATACCACCAGCTGTCATAGCTGCCACTGTAGCAGAGCCAACAGCAATTCTAATCACCACAGCAATTAACCAAGCTAATACTAATGGAGATACATTCACTTGCATTACAAGTTCACCAATATAGGTACCCACACCGCTATCGATCAACACTTGTTTTAAGGCTCCACCAGCACCTACAACAAATAAAATCATTGCTACTGTTAAAATTGCTTTTTCAGAAGTAGCCATAATATCTTTCATAGATTTACCACGAGCGAAGCCAAATGTATAGAACGCAATAATCAAAGAAATTGTTAATGCCACAGATGGATCACCAATGAAGTTAAGGATGACCATTACTGGAGATGCTTTTGGCAAGTTAATCATTTTACCAATAGCTGTAGCCGCCATCAAAATAACTGGTATTAGGGCAGTAAAGATAGATACTCCAAAGGATGGCATTTCCTCTTCTGTAAAGTCTTTATCATTGTGAAGACCTTCTGGGATATCTGTTTTAATATCTTTCACCGTATTATACAATAATGGACCTGCCAAAATAACTGTAGGAATACCAATTAAGATACCATATACCAACGTTAATCCAATATCTGCATTAAATAGTACAGAAATCGCTGTGGGACCTGGATGTGGCGGTAAGAAACCATGTGTTACAGATAAGGCTGCTACCATTGGCATTCCTACCTCTAACAATGGAATATCCGCCGATTTAGCAATGGTAAAGATCAAAGGAATCAATAAGACGAAACCAATTTCATAGAATAAAGCAATCCCTACAATGAATCCAGTTAAACATACGGCCCATCTTACATTGTTACGACCAAACATGTTGATCAAGGTAGTCGCAATACGTTGCGCTCCACCACTATCGGCCATCAATTTACCTAAAATAGCACCGAAACCTACTACGATGGTTAAGCCTCCTAAGGTGGCTCCTAAGCCTTTTTGAATAGTTGGAAAAATTTTGTCAATTGGTAATCCTTCACCAAAGGCTAATAATACACAGACCAATAGCAATGATAAAAAGCTATTCATCTTTACTTTTACGATTAGGAAAAATAGTAAGATAATTCCTAATGCAAGAATGATTAACGGCATTCTTAGTCTCCTTTCTAATTATAAACGACTAAATGGATGTTCCTTTTGGAACTGAACAAGACGTGCCAAATCGTCCTTCATATGAATATACAAACTTTCATAAATAGAGAAAAGTTCATCATATACCTCTTGATTCTGCTCCTTAGGGTAATAGATACATTCAGGTTGCACCAATTCAGCTGTATCATTTATATCTGATAAAGTGCCATCAGAAATAAACCCTAATACAGCGGCACCAAAGGAGGCGCCTTCACTATTATTTGGTAAGGTGATATGTTCACCGAATATATCACTCATAATTTGTACCCATAATTCAGATTTAGTGAAAGAGCCACTAATACGGATATCTTTCACATCTTCAAACTCACGTAATGCATCAAGAACAAAACGCAAGCTATAACAAATACCTTCCATAGTAGCACGAATCATGTAAGAACGACTATGATTTAAGGATAAGCCTACGAATGCACCCCGTAAATCAGAATTCCAATAGGGAGCCCGTTCACCAGTAAAATATGGCATTAATAATAATCCACCAGATCCAGCCGGTACATGTCTAGCTTTCATGGTCATTAAGTCGTAAGGGTCCACCGATAACTGTTCCATTTGGGAACCATGATAGTGGAGGATCCGATCACGCATCCAGCGCATAATCATACCACCATTATTGATAGCTCCGCCAGCCACCCACATAGTATCTGTTAAATTATAGCACCACGTGCGACCTTTAGAATCCATTTGCGGTTTTTCTGTAAGCATACGTATAGCACCAGATGTACCTATAGTAGCACTTAACTGTCCTTTGGAAACAGCACCAATACCAACATTTACAAGTACCCCATCAGTAGCACCGATGACAACCGACGTATTTACAGGCAAACCCAATCGCTCTGCCACGTTGGCCACTAATTTACCACTATATGTTGTGGATACTACCTTAGGCAGTTGCTCTTCTTGAATCCCTACATAGTGTAAAATCTCTGGGTCCCAAGTTTCGGTAAAGGCATTGAATAAACCAGAACTAGAGGCAACAGATTTATCTGTAACCCACTCGCCTGTCATCAACCGGAACATGTAATCTTTAATAGATCCAATATGAGCCATGCGACCAAAGATTTCAGGTTGATTTTCTTTGACCCATATGATTTTAGCCAATGGATACGAGGCATGCAACGGACAGCCCGTTCTAAAATAGAATTGTTTACACGCTTCATCTTGTTCCATCCGGTGTACAATAGTAGAACTTCTGCTATCCGCCCAGGTAATCATATTGCCTAATAGGTCAAACTGTTCGTCTTGAGGAATAAAGCTATGCATAACAGAGCTCAATGCAATCCCGGATATAGTGACTAATTTATATTGTAAGTCCTTTACTACTCCAGCAATGACTGCTTCTGCCGCATCATAAATTTGTTGAGGATTCTGCTCTGCTCGATCATATTGTGGTGTTTCTAGCGGATAAAAAGCGTCTCGTACAGCTACCGATTTACCTTGTGCGGTATACGCCATAGCACGGACACCTGTAGTTCCTACATCAACGCCTATCCATACTGTTTCTTTAACTTCTGACATCTATCTACTCCTAACACAAACTCTATTGATACTATTGTATCAATAGAGTTTGTTCACATTAAGTATGCTTTTATACAATATATC
>UQVF01000057.1 GCA_900544365.1 uncultured Veillonella sp.
TGTATAATAGTTCGAATTAATATGTTCAGGTAGTGTAAAATATCATTTTAAATATATATTCCTGTAAGAATAGATAGAATTCACAGAAGATAAAGCTTGTGCATTCTTGTTTGGATATAGATAAGTTTACTAGTGTAGCAAGGGCTACTGGATTTAGATTGATAAGAAAGGAATTTGTATATGTCCATGACATATAGGCCTATATTAGAAATAGAAGGAACAGTAAAAGAAGCGATAGATTCTTTTTATAAAAAAGGTGTAACACAAATCTATGGACTAGGAGGTTCGCAAAAATCGTTTATATATAGTCAAGCTATGCTACAAGATATACAACGACCGACTTTGATTGTGACTCATGACAAAGTACATAAAGAAATGTGGGAACGTGATATACAATGCCTGTTACCAAAGGTTAAGGTACTATCCTATCCCATAGTTGATCGAGCGCTTTCACAGTGGACTGCAAAGAGTTTAGATACACAGGCTAAACGGATGGAAGCCTTAGGAAACTTAGCGTTAGGTAAACCAGTGATTGTATTGGCTACTGTAGAAGAGGCAAGTCAGTTTGTAGGGGCCCCATCTACTGTGTTAGATCGTATGATACCTCTGCAGGTAGAACAAGATATCGACCAACAACATCTATTGGAACAATTAGTACAAATTGGATATGAACGAGTGGACCAGGTGGAATATCGTGGTCATTTCAGCGTGCGTGGAGATATTTTAGATATATTCCCTATCCAAAGTGAATCCCCCTATCGTCTTGAGTTTTTCGGCGATACTATCGACATGATGCGCCAATTTAATGTAGATACACAGCGGTCCATGGGGGAAACCGAAGAATGTATGATCTTACCGATCCATGCAGATAGTGATGAGGAAACCTATTCTATACTTTCCTACTTAGACCAAGGGTTACTAATTTTAGATGAGCCAAAACGGTTAGAAGAAGCGTTAGGAAAAGTGCATAAAGAAGATTCGACGAATGAAGAGTTATATATGCTGTGGAAAGATTGGAAAGCATCGTCTAAAGCTTATAGCACTATTTTATTTAGTATGATGCAACGTTCTGCTGGATGGGGAAAGGTACAAACTATCGGTATGATGGGGAAATCCATCGCCTCTTATGAACGGCAGATTCCTATGCTCATGGATGATATTAAGTTTAATGCTTCTTTAGAACGACAAATAGTATTGGTATTACACAATCAGCAACGTCGGGAAGCTATAGAAAATGCGCTACTAGAGAATAAGATTTCCTATGTACATCGTGAGCGATGGGAGTGGACAGCACCAGCTGTGCTTATTGTGGACGGTATCCTTTCAGAGGGCTTTGAATTACCTCACTCTAACCTGACGGTTATTACTGAAGGGAATATATTCGGCTTTCAGAAGAAAAAAGTTCGGAAGAAAGTGGAAAAAGGGCAGGAAATTAAATATTTTACCGATATCAGTGTAGGCGATTATGTAGTGCATAGCATACACGGTATTGGTAAATATCGAGGGCTTAAGACCATTGAGACAGAAGGCATTCATCGAGACTATATTGAAATCGATTATGCTGGTACGGATCGCCTATTTTTGCCAGCAGACCATTTGGATCAACTGCAAAAATATATTGGTAATGAAGGGGTTACACCTAAATTACATAAAATGGGCGGTAAAGAATGGATTAAAACTAAGACGAAAGCTCAAAAATCCATTGATGATTTAGCAGATACCTTAGTGGAACTCTATGCAAAAAGGGAACTCATTGAGGGCTATGCATTCTTACCAGACCAGCCTTGGCAACGAGAGTTTGAAGATCAATTCCCTTATGAAGAAACAGATGACCAATTGCAGGCTATCCAGGAAATTAAAGAATCTATGGAATCCCCACGTCCAATGGATAGATTGTTATGCGGTGACGTAGGATTTGGCAAAACAGAAGTGGCTATGAGGGCCATGTTCAAAGCTGTCATGAGTGGTAAGCAGGTGGCTATGCTAGTGCCCACAACGGTGCTTTCAGAGCAACATTTTAAAACATTCATGTATCGATTCTCACAGTTTGGGGTTCGTGTAGAAGTACTCAATCGATTCCGTTCTGCCAAAGAGAAGAAGGATATCATCAAAGGCGTACAAGATGGTCAAGTAGATATTTTAATCGGCACCCATGCCTTATTAAGTAAACAAATACAGTTCAAAAAGTTAGGCCTATTAGTGGTAGACGAGGAACAGCGATTTGGAGTTGCACAAAAAGAAAAGTGGAAACAATGGGCTACGAATATTGATATTTTAACCCTCAGTGCCACACCGATTCCACGGACCTTGCATATGTCCTTAGTAGGGGTTCGGGAAATGAGTGTCATCC
This sequence comes from uncultured Veillonella sp., assembly GCA_900544365.1. GTDB lineage: Bacteria > Bacillota > Negativicutes > Veillonellales > Veillonellaceae > F0422. Next base: position 2,351 of record UQVF01000057.1, read on the forward strand.
ATACACCGCCAATGGAACGATTGCCAGTGCAAACCTATGTGGTCGAATTTGACATGCAAGTGGTAACGGAAGCGATTCGTCGTGAGCTACAACGAGGTGGACAGGTTTACTTTGTATATAATAAGGTACAGTCCATTACGCATATGGAAGAGCAATTACAACGTGCCATGCCGGATTTACGCATTGCAGTGGCCCATGGACAAATGGCAGGCACCATGATGGAACATGTGATGCAAGATTTTACAGAAGGGCAATATGATGTGCTCTTATGTACCAGTATTATCGAAACGGGCTTAGATATTCCGAATGCTAATACCATTATTATCTATGATGCAGATTATTTGGGCTTATCACAGTTGTATCAAATGCGAGGACGTGTAGGACGTTCTAGCCAACGGGCTTATGCCTATTTCATGTATCGTCCTGATAAGGTGTTAAATGAAAGTGCCGAAAAACGGTTGAAAGCCATCCAAGAGTTTACTGAATTGGGGGCAGGATTTAAGCTAGCCATGCGAGATATGGAAATTCGTGGAGCGGGCAATTTATTAGGAGCTCAACAGCATGGTAATATTGCTGCCGTCGGATTTGCTATGTATGCTGCCATGTTAGAAGAAGCTATCGCTAAAGCACAGAAAAAAGATATGCCAGAGCGGCCATTGCCAGCACCAGTGGTGGATGTGGGCATCGATGCCTTTATAGACAGTGCCTACATTCATGACGAGGCTCGCAAAATTTCTGTGTATCAACGATTGTTACAAATTGATACAAAAGCTGGGTTAGATGACTTTGTGGATGAATTGATTGATCGTTTTGGGTCTCCTACGAAACCCGTGGAACGCCTCATCAAGTTGGCAGGTATCAAAGAGCGTGCTCGTTCCTTAGGTATGAAGAGCATTATTCGGAAAGATGCAAATATTCTATTTACTTGGCAAGATGAATCGAAAATGGAAGATTGGGATATGGGGGCCATCAGTGAAGATATTTGGAAACACATGAAACATCGTGGGTCGAATCCAACAGTATGGGCCTATACTCTGCAAACTGGTGATGTAATCCGCCAAGTAGAACAAGTAATGAGTGAGTTTGAACGAAAACTTCCAAAGGAGGGCTAGCATGACAGGATTTATGAAAGGAGCTATGATCTTAACCGTAGCAGGGCTACTGGTGAAAGTCATAGGCGCTATCAGTAAGGTCATTGTAGCACGTATCCTTGGAGGGGAAGGTGTTGGGCTATATCAAATGGCCTATTCCTTGTACCAACTCATTATTAGTATTGGTGCAGCGGGTTTGCCGGTAGCTATTTCCATTATGATCGCTCGTAAAGTAGGACAAGAGGACTTTCGAGGAGCACGGCATATCTTTAAGGTCTCATTGACTACCATGGGGCTTATGGGTGTATTGCTAAGTATAGGATTTTACCTAGCCATTCCCTATGTTATCGATGTGGGGCTCATTACAGATAATCGAGCAGAAGGTGCTTTATTAGCAGTAGCACCTGCCATTGGTATTGTATCCTTGCTAGCGTGTTTTCGTGGCTACTTTCAAGGGTTTCAAAATATGCTACCTACGGGAATATCCCAGGTATGTGAACAGCTAGGACGTGTATTGGTAATGGTGGGGGCAGCCATTTATTTCTTGCCACAGGGTATTGAGCTGGCGTCCAGTCGTGCCGCTTTATCTTCTGTTATCGGTGTAGGCTTGGGGTTAGTGGTGTTACTTTATTATTTTGGAAAAGAACCTAAATTAGAAGGACAAATCTATCCGCTAGAATCACGGAAGTCGATTATCAAAGAATTAATTGTGTTGGCCGTTCCCGTGGCGTTGGCGAATATTATGATACCTCTCATAGGAGCAATCGACTTGTGGTTGGTACCACAACAGCTGATGCTGTCGGGATATGGCAAGGAAGAGGCGACTACAGCCTTTGGGTATTTGACGGGGATGGCCACTTCGCTTATTAGTTTACCCGTTATCGTGACCATGTCCCTAGCCACGAGCTTAGTACCTGCCATATCGAGATTACATAGTGAACGAAATCAGCAGGAAATCCATCATCGTATGAGGACGGCATTACGGATGACAAATATTGTAACCATACCTGCCTTTGTAGGATTATGTGTATTGGCTACACCCATCTCTCAGATGATGTTCAATACACCAAATGCAGGTGGTGCCATTGCGGTCCTTAGCGCTAGTATTTGGTTATTAGGGGTACAACAGGTCACCACAGGGGCCTTACAGGGCTTGGGACGAACGGCAATCCCTATGTTTACATTACTGTTAGGAGCTGTTTTGAAAGTCTTGTTGAACCTCTATCTGACACCTCAATGGGGCATAGAAGGAGCTGCGTGGGCTACCAATGTAGACTTTGGTATAGCAGCCATAGCTAATGTATATATATTATATCGCAGTACATCGTTTCAAGTGTCTTTCATAGAAATAGGAAAAATACTATTCTCCTCTTTAGCTATGGGTGGTGGTACGGTGATGGTCTATAATTTTATGAGTACCATCTTGTCGAATACGATAAGCGTGGCACTCTCTATCGTTTTGGGAATTGTATTCTATGTGGTGGCACTGGGCATCACGAAAACGATGGAGTTGAAAGAATTTAAAAGTTTAGCAAAACAAGCCATGAAGAAAGGAGGATCTAAGTGAGCGAAAAAGAAATGAGTCCTTTTACATTGGAGCCTTTGGTGGATGTATTAGCTGAATTGCGTGGCCCTAATGGATGTTCCTGGGACAAGTTGCAGACACATAGTTCCTTACGTAGATATTTGTTAGAAGAGGTATATGAAACTTTAGAAGCTATCGACGAAAAGAATATCGATCATTTGCGAGAAGAGTTAGGAGATTTGTTGTTACAAATCGTATTCCATGCACGAGTAGCGGAAGAAAATGGACATTTTACCATGCAAGATGTGGTGGATGATATAACGGCAAAAATGGTACGGCGCCACCCCCATGTATTCCAAACTGCAGACCGAGAAACTATAGGTGATACATTAGCCACTTGGGAAGAATTAAAAGCAAAAGAAAAAGGTCATGAACGCACATCCGTTTTGGATGGAATCTCACCAGGCTTACCAGCTTTGTTGCGAGCGCAAAAATTGCAAGAGAAAGCGAGTAAAGTCGGCTTTGATTGGCCTACAGAAGAAGGTGTGTGGGCTAAGTTTTATGAAGAAATAGATGAATTTAAGCGAGAAATAATCAAAAAAGATAGAGAAAAAGCAGAAGAAGAGGGAGGAGATGTACTTTTTTCCTTGATAAATCTGTTTAAATGGTATAAAATAGTCGGAGAAAATGCGCTACACCGCACTAATACAAAGTTTATACAACGTTTTTCATACGTGGAACAAGAGGTTCAACGAAGTGGGAAAAAATGGGAGGACTATACTCTCAAAGAACTAGATGAATTTTGGAATGCGGCAAAAGCGAAACTTAACTCGCATGATTAAGTTAAAAGGATACTATTTTTAAGGGAGGTTCAATTATGAACAAAACTGAATTAATTGCAAGCGTTGCAGCAAAAGCTGAATTGACAAAAAAAGATGCTGAAAAAGCAGTAAAAGCTTTATTCGACACAATTGGCGAAGCATTGGCGAAAGAAGAAAAAGTACAAGTAATCGGTTTCGGTACTTTTGAAGTTCGTACTCGTGCTGAACGTACTGGTCGCAACCCTCGTACAAAAGAAGAAATGACAATTCCAGCGTCCAAATCCCCAGCTTTCAAAGCAGGTAAACAATTAAAAGATCTTGTTAATGGACCAGCTGCGCCAGTTCGCAAAAAATAATTCAGGTCATTCCTAAGAGATGTAAATAACGCCACGGTTCCATGCCTATATGGTTTGGAATGGTGGCGTTGTTTTGTATCTCTTTTAATTTGTGATAAAATAGATATAATATAGTGTTCTAATGAACTTCATTAGGACCAGGTAAATCGTTACGACGCATCTAAAGAAAGGAGGTCACATGGGGCAACGTATTTTAATTGTATCGGCTTCAATTGGTACAGGTCATACACAGGCTGCACTAGCTATACAGGAATATTGGCAACAGAAAAATCCTAGTGCTGTGGTGCATCATGTGGACTTTCTTGGGACAGATACATTTTTTTTCGATAATCTGTTGAAAGAAACGTATTTTAAGATGCTAGACTTTTTCCCGTTTCTCTACGACATTGTATATCGATGGTCTGGGGCGGAATGGAAGGGTAGTGTAGCACAAACAGTAGTGTCTTGGATGCTGAAAAATCGAATGGAAAAACTCATTGAAAAGGAAACACCAGATTTAATTGTTTGTACGCACCCCTTTCCCTGTGGTGCAGCGAGTGTGTTGAAACGGCATCGGAAAATCGATGTGCCCATTGCGGCTGTAATGACTGATTTTGCAGCTCATCAATTTTGGCGCTATGATGAAATCGATGCGTACCATGTGGCAACGCCGGCTATGGTGTACGAAGTGCTAAATATGGGAGTACCGCTAGAAAAAATCCATGTGACTGGTATTCCGATTATGCGCCATTTCTTTGAACCTTTAGAGGAACCTTATGGTAGCGATCATTGCAAACGAGTATTGCTCATGGGCGGTGGACTTGGACTAGGTTGTGTAGAAGAAGCGTTACAACGGTTGGACCATGTACCAGGTATCGATGAAATCCATGTAGTTGCTGGCTTGAACGATGGATTGTACAACTCGTTACACCATATGAAAGATTCCTTACGTACACCGATTTCTATTTATGGATATACTAATGAGATTCCGCAGTTGATGCGGAAAGCTACGCTGCTTGTAACAAAACCAGGGGCTCTGACTTGTATGGAAGGTGTTACAATCGGTGTTCCTATGGTATTCTTTAATGCCATTCCTGGACAAGAAGAGGCCAATGCAGAACTGTTAGAACAAAAGGGCTGTGGCAAGTGGGCACGACATATTGAGAATTTGGATGATGTGGTTGGTGCTTTATTACAAAATGAAGAACGCTTGCAGGCGATGCATGAAGCGTCCAAATCTTGGAAGGTTGACGGAGCAGCGGAAATCGTAGCTGCTTGTGAAGCGATGATTGCACATAGGATAGAGAAAAATTAAATATAATAGGAAACTGTTGAGGCTAGAGTAGCAATGATTTCCTTAGTTATATTGGATGAATAAGAAAGGCTGTCACACCATGTACACAGTACATGAGATGACAGCCTTTTGCTGTATTACTCGCTATAGGAGTCCATTTCAGAATCGTAACGCTCGATGTTTTCATTGCGAATATCTTGCAATGTATCTAGCAATTCCTCTGCACTTTCCACGCGCAGGAATAATTCTTTCAATTCTTCGCCGTTTGGAAGTGTTACGCTCCATTGAAATGTATCATTATCATCATACACAGAAACAATGACTGGTGTATCCATTGAAACAGGAATGCGTCCATCCTCATCGGAAACAATGGCGTATTGACCATCTTCTTCCTCGCTACCATCAGATAGTTCGTACAATAGAACATCCCGTTCGTCAACTTCTACAATTTCAAAACCAATATGTTCAAACTCTTGCTGAACCGTGTCAGTGTCCATGACAACCTCCTTATAAAATAATGAATAGATTACTTTCATTCTAATCCATGAAAGTAGGTGTGTCAATGTAAATCTGCAGTTGACATACGTGTAAGTACGTACTATATTAAATGTAAGATCTACTTTTGTATGCAATTAATCATTTTGTATATAACTAAATGAAAGCTGGTGATTGTGTTGGTAAAACCCAAAACGTTACATACGATTCTGAAACAAGCAGGGATTAAATAGTTATAGTAGAGAATAGATAAAAAAGATATATTAAATAGGAGGTATATGATGAGAAAAGAAATGTATCCAGCTATTTTTAGTAGCGATGGAAATGGGGGATACACCATCAGTTTTCCAGACTTGTTAGGCTGTGTTACAGAAGGTGATACATTGGCAGAAGCTGTAGAAATGGCAGAAGATGCTTTGGGACTTTACTTATATTCATTAAGTGAAGATAAAGAAATATTTCCAACACCTACCAACCCAACAGATATTCAATGTAGTCCGGGAGAATTTATAGGACTAGTAAAATGGGATGAAGAAGCATACTTGAGAAAAACAGATAATCGAGCTGTGAAAAAAACACTTACCATTCCTAGTTGGCTAAATCATAAGGCAGAAGAGAAAAATTTAAATTTTTCTAAAATTTTACAAAGTGCGTTAAAACAAGAATTAGGAATCGTATAGACAGCATGAATATCTTAACATTACAAAACATAGAAAAATCCTATGGCACACGGTTATTATTTAAAGACGTAAATGTAACTATAGCCTCGCAGCATCGTATTGGCTTAATTGGTGTCAATGGGACAGGAAAAACAACTTTATTACAGGTCTTAGAAGGAACACAGGAACCAGATAAGGGGAGTATAGAACGGAATGGGAAGGCTACCATACATCGATTGGAACAAGATCCGTACATCGATGAAAGTAGTACATTGTTAGACAATGTATTACTAGGAGACCACCCGAAACTTTCACTGGTACGAGAGTTTGAAAGAGCCTTACAAGAACCAGAATCACCGCAGTATATGAAATTATTAGCGCGCATGGATGAAGAAGATGGCTGGATTGTAGAGCAAGAAGCAAAGATGATATTGACTCGCCTTGGCTTTCAAGATGTATATGGGGCAGCTAACTCATTATCTGGGGGACAACGACGAAGATTGGCATTAGCTAGAGCGTTGGTGTACACGTGCGACTTATTATTGTTGGACGAGCCTACTAACCATTTGGACGAGGCTACTATTGAATGGCTAGAGCTATATTTAAAAGATAGAAAAGGCGCCGTATTATTAAGCACCCATGATAGATATTTCCTAGATGCCGTGTGTAACACCATATGGGAATTGTCGAATCAAACCATATATGAATTTCAAGAGACCTACGAAACCTATGTGTCGTTGAAAGAAGAACGAGAAGCGCAGTTAGATGCGATCGAAGAAAAACGTAGAAAGTTAATTGCCAGTGAATTACAATGGGTACGCCGTGGTGCCAAGGCACGAACCACGAAACAAAAGGCACGATTGCAACGGTTCGAGCAATTAAAAGCTATGGAAAAACGGCAAAAAGTAGGTACAGTGGATCCGATTGTATTAGCGTCTCGTTTGGGAAATACAATCTTCGACATAGAACATCTATCATTTTCCTATGATACGGGACGAGATGTAATAAAAGATTTTACCTATCATATGGTGCGCCATGACCGTATCGGTGTGGTGGGGCCCAATGGGATTGGCAAGACTACGCTGATGAAGCTTTTCCAAGGTGCATTAGAACCGACAGGAGGCACTATGGGGCGTGGAGAAACAGTTCGGATTGGATATTTCTCGCAACAATTGCCGGCCTTTAAAGAAGACCAACGGGTGTTAGATTATATTAGAGAAAATCGTTCCTACTTGCACTTGCCCGATGGTAGCTCTTTAAGTGCAGGTCAATTATTGGAACGATTTTTATTTCCCCCATCCCATCATGGCTTACCAATCCGTAAATTATCTGGTGGTGAAAAACGGCGACTCTTTTTATTGCGCATCTTAATGGATGCGCCTAATGTATTACTATTAGATGAACCAACTAATGACTTGGATATTCCTACATTAGAAGTGTTGGAAGATTTCTTAGATTCTTATAGTGGTATTGTCATCACTGTCTGTCATGATCGATATTTCTTAGATCGCGTAGTAGACAAGCTATTTATATTTACGGGAGATGGTCATATAGAGGTATACCATGGTGGATACTCTGATTATGAAGCGGATAAGGATTTAGTTGGTGTCATGGGTGGTGATACGAAACGAGGTGTATTACGCCATGCAGTGCAGGTACAGGGGAGGTCTACTGGGAAATCTACGCATGACAGTTCTACTCCTCATACTGAAAGTATAAGTGATGACAGTGTTGTTATGCATGGGGCTGATAGTGTCGCAGAGGGGTTAAGCGATACTGATATAAGCCATCCGGTCATATCGAAAAAGAAACTAACCCTAGGGGAAACGAAAGAACTAGAAGAATTGGAATTCCGCATTGAGGAATTAGAAGGCCTAGTGAAAGCTTACGATGCCATGATTGCCCAAGGGGGTAGTGACTACGACGCTATTGAAAACACTATTAAGGAACGAGAAC
>UQVF01000058.1 GCA_900544365.1 uncultured Veillonella sp.
AAAGAATGTTGGCAGCTACTCTTATATGAGTAGCCCCAACATTTATTATAGAGCCTCTTTTTTGTATTACCATATAGTACTCCTTACAGACTCCAATAAGTGAGGAAGTTCTGATGACTTCATGGGGAACAGTATAGTGTTATGTAAATAGAGTTCCCTATACTTGCAATCGTCCGTCAATCATAATAGGAACTTCTTTTCCATCTTTTGTAGTACCCATGATGTTCATGTTTTCGTGGCCAATCATAAAGTCTGTATGAGCTAAGGATGTATTTAGACCATGATTTCGCAATTCTTCTTGCGATAATCCATCGCTATTCGCCAAGCAAGTTGGATAGGCAGCACCTAATGCCAAGTGGCAAGAGGCATTTTCATCGTATAGGGTTTCAAAGAAAATCATATTGGATTGACTAATAGGTGAGTAATGATCTACAAGGGCCACTTCTCCTAGATAGCAAGAGTTTTCATCTGTCTCAATTAGGTTTGTTAAATACTCTCGGCCTTGTTTGGCATCATAGTCAACGACTTTTCCATCTTTGAATGTGATGTGGAAGTCTTCGATACGGTTTCCATCATAAATTAATGGTTTTGTAGAGTATACGATACCATTAGCTCCAGCATAGTGAGGTGCAGAAAATACTTCCTCTGTTGGAATATTGGCATCAAAAATGATACCTTTCTTAGAGGCTTCTTTACCACCTAACCATAAGTGACCTTCTGGCATTTGTATAGTTAAATCTGTACCATTTGGACATGTGTAATGTAGGGACACTAGTTGCAAATCGTTTAGTGTTTTAGTACGTTTTGCTAAGCGATTTAAATGGTTGCCGAAGGATTCTTCTTCTGATACATGTTTCATACGGCATAAGGTAAAGATAGTATTCCATAAGCGATTGAGTTTTTCTTCTTCTGTTCCTTCATAGCCAAGCAGGTCAGCCCATGTAATGGTCGCTACAGATGCGACACACCAAGTAATGGTGGAATCCATGATGGCCTCGTGGTAAAATTTAGTTAACTTACCCATGCTGCGAGAAGCGAGGGCGATTTTTTCGGAAGGCACACCTTCATAGGCAAAAGGATTAGCACTGATTAAGGATAAAATACATGCGTTGGAATCAAGGATATGATGATACATATCTTGAATCCAAGGAGCAGGATTAGATAAGACTTCATCTTTTACATTGGACAGGCGAGACTTGGCCGTGATAGTGCTACGCCAGTTGATATGTACATCTTTGGCACCTAATTTGTAGGCTTCATCCACAACGATGTATACAAAGTCTTTATTTTCAACATCTCCGTTGATAACTAACAGTTGGTCTTGTTGTAAATTTACACCTTCTCGTAGTAAGAGGCGGGCATATTGTTGTAAAGCTTCTTTCATAATACCTCCGAATATATACTGGTAGTGAATTTTAAAGGATACTACTCATCTATGACGAACCTTTTGCTTGAAAGGATGTGATAGAATGAAAGTAACAAATCAAAAACGAATTGGCATTATCCTATGCCTATTCCTACTATGTGTATGTGGATACTATCTTATTATAGCAGATACCTCTACGAAAGGCGATGAAGATATATCACAGTCAAAGGCACCTAAAATTGTAAAGCAGTCAGAAAAAGGAGATAGGGGTGGCCCAGTGGAGAAGGAAACGAAGGGAGCTACGATTTTGGTGTATGTTACGGGAGCTGTCGAAGAGCCTGGATTGTATGAACTACAAAGCCCTGCGACAGTAAAGGCTGCTATTGAGGCAAGTAAAGGACTATTGCCTTATGCGGATGTCGATCATATACACTTAGAAGATAACTTAGAGGAAAGTTCACACATTCATGTGGATTTTAACTTTCACGGTAGCCCAGAAGAGTTGCTTAGGAAACAAAATATATCCATTAATGATGGTTCGGAAGCAGATTTACAAAAAATATCTGGTATAGGACCGAAGATGGCGAAGAAGATTGTGGACTATCGTAAGGAACATGGTCCCTTTAAGAGTTTAGAAGAATTACGACATGTGAAGGGCATAGGACCTGCATTGTATAAAAAAATTGTGGAGAAAGTACGATTATGAAATGGTTACCAAAGCCAATAGACCTAGGTATCACTAGCGTGTTGGGAATACTGTTAGGCATTTGTATTGGATTATATCAAAATGAATTACATACGTATCTCATGCATTGGCTAGGTGTAATCACTACATTTGCAATCATTGGAGTAGTAGTTTTACGTGTGTATGAACAACGAAATAAACCTACCTATACACCATTACGATATGTAGTAGCCATGGCAGGCGTTATGTGTACGTTTGCAATCATAGGATATATACATACAGATCGAGTCATCACACAGTATTTTGAAGATAGACCGTTTTATTATGGTGCCGAAGGTGCCTATTATGTACAGTTAAGTAGTAACCCTCAGCCTATTGTGACATTAGATGGGGTTATGACCATAATGGATGCCGATGTGGAAGGTATGGATATAGATAAGAATGGCTCTACTGAGCATGTGCCAGCAAGGGGAAGTATCCGTATCTATATACCAGGAGAGCCAACTATTCATATGGGGGAGCGCTACGTCATTCGTGGTACAGTGAAAGGCTTTACCTATTACGAGCAAAGTGGTGCTTTATCTATGAAAACGAGACATATCAATGATGGGCTACAAGGAAATTTGTACCAAGGAACTATAGAAGGTACCTATACAGTAGAGAAAACCTTAGATGTACTTGTAGTTGATATAGGATACGCTATCGGTGCTTACTTAGATAAGCTCCACCACTGGGTAGCACAACAGTTTGAAGATAATTTGGATCCATCCATAGCTATCTTAGGATCTTCTTTAGTATTAGGCGGTCAATATACCATGTTGCCAGAAACGATGGTAAAGTTATTCAGTGAAACAGGACTTATCCATATTTTGTCGGTATCAGGGTCTCATATTGCTTTGTTATTTCTCATCATTTCTACCTTGCTACAACGGTTGCAGTTGCGCAAAAGTGTAGAATTTTCCATCACCTGTACTTTGATTTTATTATATTGTACCATTGTAGGCTGGAGCCCACCAGTATTACGATCTGCCATGATGGGGCTATTAAGCGGATATGTGGTTATGCATGGTGGTACTTATCGTGCGTTACATGCGCTCTTATTATCTGCCTTATGTTTGCTATTGTGGAAACCATTATTCGCAGTAGATATTAGTTTTGTCTTATCCTTTGGGTCTACTTTGGGCATCATTGGCTTGTATCCCTATGTATATCGACTATTTCCACCGAACTCTATCTCAAAAGGCATCGCCCTATGTATATCCGCACAAGTTCTCATCTTTCCCATAGAATTGTATTATTTTCATATCCTCAGCTTTCTAAGTATCTTGTCCAACCTGATTGTAGGGCCCTTGTTAGACATAGCTATCATTGGAGGACTGTGCCTATCTTTGCTTAATGTAGTATTTACCTTTACATTAGGTTGGTCTCTCTTAGGTTTTATTCTGAAAGCAAGCATGTCTCTTTTATTTGCTATCCGTAATCTAGGCCTATTGTGGTCACCGCCCATGCCGTTGTGGTTAGTGGTAGTATGGTATATGGGCGTAGGGTATGTGTATTGGCTATTGGCACTGAAAGAGCCTATTCAAGTAGCATGGAATAGGATGACTAGCATTGCACTATTAGTACTAGGTATGTTGCCTTTAGGACTATCCTATGTTAAACCAGAGATACAAGTGGTGCCTATTGCTATCTCTTCGGGACCAGCTTTCATGGTTTGTAAGACAGGCTTTCATAGGGAGGCGTACCTCTATATAGATGCTAAGAATGGTGATATTTCACCGCGAGCGATGAAACAATGTGTAGATGCCTTGCATCATTGTGGATTTAGTCGGTGGAATGGTATTTTTGTAGAGGGATATCAAAAGGGGTATACTCGTGTAGATACCTTAGAGCATTTATACAGTAAAGAACAAGTCGATAAAGAGCTAACACTAGATTGGTTATCTGTACAAGTTCATAGTAAAGCAGGCTATGAAATTATTGTAAAAGGACAGAAAAAGTTTCACTTTCACCCTAGAAAAGAAGGAGAAAAAGTTCAAGAAATAGTGTATAATACTAAGAGAGAAACGAATACAATATATGGCCTCACAGCTAGTAATCAATTGTTGCACTATCAAGAACAAGGGGCAACACAGTTTATCGTATGGAACACCTTGCATAGTCAATTTGATGTGGAGGAAGGCGTGTATATTGTAGGTAGTGATGAAGGCAATATAGTAACATTATAAGAGGTGACAGATGGTTACATTGCTCTATGGAGATGAACCACAATTATTAGAAGAAAAAAAACAGAATCTCTTACATCAATATACAGATCGGACCTTGCTTACTTTGCGTGAGGAGCAAGGTCCCGGTTCTATTTTAGGACAATTACAAGAAGTATCCCTCTTTGGTGAGCCGCGATTGTTTTTACTTGTTCACTTACCAATCTTTGATAAACCGAAGAAAAAGATGGCTCCAGAGTGGCAAGGTTTGCGAGACTATTTACAAAGCTATAGTGGAGAAGACCCTATTATTTTAGTCTACCCGGAAACTATTGATGGACGATTACAAGGGAATAAAGCATTTTTGGGAGCTGTAGAATCCTTTAAGTTTGAAAAAGTTGAAGGAGAAGCTCTCTTTCAGTGGATACAACAACATTGCAAGGCCCATAAGCAAAAAATAGAGCCTGACGGTATGTCGTATTTGCGTGATTTGGTAGATTTGTGGAAAGATGTGCCCTTAGCATTTTTGCGCACAGAATTTGATCGATTGTTCCTACTACTTAATAAAGGGGAATCGATGACAGCGCCATTTTTAAAAGAGCATATGACGGACTTTGGAGAAAAAAATATTTTCCGTTTTAAAGATGCTTTATTGGCAAGAGATGCGAGGACATTGCTGGACTTGTTTCCTTCTATGTTAAAAAACAAAAGCGTAGATATGGCTATGGCTTATGTGCATAACCAAATGCATTTGCAACTAATGGTCAGTGAATGTGCCTATTATGGAATGACATTACCTGAAATTCAAAGTTTATTTAAGGAAAAGGGGTTAAAAGCCAATCCCTATGCGATTAAATTGGCCTATGAAGCTCGCCGAAAAATTCAAATTCCGGCGGTGGCAGCATTGATTAGCCAGCTGTATTATTTAATTTTGCAAAGCCGCCAAGGTATAGCAGATATGCGCCAATTTCAAGATATATGTTTAGCCTATTGCGCAAACTAGGAGAAGTATGAAAGGAAAGTATATTGCCAGTGTAGCAGCTCTTGTAGCTGTCGTGGGGGGAGCTGTAACAGGGCTTGCATGGCCTACAGGAAAAACTATTTATGGATTAACCTTAGATGGTCATAGTATATCGCATCAAAGTGTGGATGAAGTAGATAGCTATTTACAAGAGCGGAATACACAGTCACAAAGGATTCGTATAGTAGATCCTAAAGGAAAAGAAACGACCATACATCTAGCAGATTTGGGGATTACTATAGATAGGATAGGAACTGTCACCGATGTGATGGATTACGGTTATGAAAGTGATATCATGACTTATGTCATGCACCGAGTGGATGCGTTGCTCCATGGAAAGACGATGAACATTCGCTATAAAGTAGATGGACCTATGGCTGAGTCGTATTTTTTGAATTATGCAAAAGCTATGGGACAAGTAGGAACTAATGCAACCATTACCCTTGAGGGTGATAAAGTCGTACATCAGCCTGCTAAGGTAGGCCGTAAGTTAGATGTGACAGCTACTATGAAACGATTGCAAGAACAACTGCAAGAAGGTAAGGTAGAGACCTTAGAACTTGTTATTAATGAGTCTGCACAGCCTACGATTACAGATAAAGATTTAGTGTCAATCACTTCCATATTAGGATCTTTTACGACATATTTTGATGGATCTAACACAAGTCGAGCTCATAATATTCATTTAGCATCTCAAAAAATTCATCAAACCTTTATTCCAGCAGGGGGTATTTTCTCTTTCAATCAAGTGGTAGGAGAACGTACTCCTGAAGCGGGCTATGATGATGCGCCTGTTTTTATGGGTGGCCGATTAGTGCCAGGTATTGGTGGCGGCATATGCCAAGTAAGTTCTACTTTGTTCAATACGGCATTATTGTCTGGTATGGATATTGTAGAACGTGATACGCATTTTGCACCAGTGTCCTACATTCCAGTTGGGTTAGATGCTACTGTGGCGTGGGGATATATAGACTTTCAATTTAAAAACCCTTATTCCCATCCTATCTATGTGATTGCCGAAGAAGGTGCTGGCTACGTGACCATTACTATCTTAGGCGCTAAGGAAGATGTACCACAGTCTGTAACGATTACGAAGGGGAAAGAACAGAAAATTCCAATTAAAAAGATAGAAAAGATCGATGATACTGTGAAAGAAGAAACCATCGAAGAATCAGGTCATGAGGGAATTTCCGTAGATACGACAAGAACCATTGTGTATGGCGATGGTCGCTCTTCTACGTATACATTTAACTCTTATTATGAACCAGTGGATGCAGTTATTGTGACAGGGCCTAATGTGGTGAAAAAAATAAAGTCAAACTAGTGAAGTTGAATTCATAGGGGTGACCTATCATGAAATATTATCATATGGTACTAAAGGGAGAGTCTAAAGTAGACTTTCACTTTTTCTTAAAAAACGGAAAATTGCATATATTCGGTTCTCAGTCGATAGGAACAATAGATAAGGCAGTACAAGCACGCATTGAAGAAATCTGTCACAGTATTGGGTGCACTTATGAACTTCTAGATACAGAGGGTTTTAGGAATCAAATTGTTCTTACTCGTATACCTAATGGAACAAAAGGGACTTCGTTTGTGTCTAATATAGATGATAAAGGGCTAGAAGATACAGAGTATCTTTTTTTACAACAGGCGAATGAAGTAGCAGATTATGATATCTATTGGGATATGGATGAAGAAAATCGATTTGATGAAATGGAGCTTTATGTAGGTCGTGATGGTAGGGTAAAAACGTCATCGGATTATGATGATTTATACGATGCGCCGGTAGTTATTGATCGACCTAATACGCCAGCTCCAATGATGACTAGTAACTCTCCATACCCTATGCGAAGACGGAAATTAACCACTGAAGATGGTATGCTATTAGGTCCTTCTTTTGATGAGCCAGACACACATCGGACAGATGATTTCTTTGTGAGGACTGGAGAAAATGTTGTTATTTCTGGGTATTTTCACAGCTTAGATATACGAGAAATACGACCTAAGGAAGATAGTAAGGCGGTACAAAAGGCCCGCGAAAAAGGTGAGGAGCCTAAGAAACGGTATATTATTACAGGTCATATCGTGGATGATCATAATAGTTTGGCCATTAAACGATTTACAAGTCCATCTGAAGATGGCCTAAAGCTGTTAAAAATTTTAAAATCTGTTGGCAAGGTACAAATCAAAGGGGAAGTCATCTATGATGAGCAATATGTACGAGACTATGTGTTAAACATGGATTCGGTCCGTCCTGTGGAGGATGCGGACAATGCAAAACGCACGGATACTTATGAGGAAACAAGGGTAGAACTTCATTTGCATACGAAAATGTCCGAGAAAAATGCTCTAGTGGCGGGGGAAGAGATTGTGAATCGTGTGAAAGACTGGGGACACCCAGCCGTAGCCATTACTGATCATGGAGTGGTGCAAGCATTTCCAGAGGCGCAGGCCTATTCTTTAGAGAAAGGTGTGAAGATTCTCTATGGGGTAGAAGCCTATTTAATTGAAAAAGAGGACCAAGCCGTACCACATCATATCATTATATTTGCAAAAAATATGGTAGGTTTACGTAATCTGTACAAAATGATTTCCATAAGTCATTTAAATTATTTTGATGAGTACCCAAGATTGCCAAGAGCTGTCATTGAAGACCATCGAGAAGGGATTTTGATAGGGACATCCTGTAAATCTGGAGAATTGATTCAAGCTATAGCGCATGGTGCCACCGATGAAGAATTGCAAGAGATTGCTAAGTTTTATGATTATTTAGAAATTCAACCTCATGATAATTATAAGAGCTTTATTAAAGAAGGCTTGTTAAAAAATGAGGAAGACTTAAAAAACATAAATCGTCGTATCGTTGCTTTAGGGGAGATATTACAAATGCCAGTCGTAGCTACAGGTAATGTGCATTATATGGACCCTAAAGACAAGATGTATCGTGAAATCATGATCACAGCAAGCGGTGAGAAAGATGCCAAAGACAAAGCGGACCAGCATATGCGTACTACTGATGAAATGTTGGAAGAGTTTGCCTACTTAGGAGAAGACATTGCTTACCAAGTGGTAGTAACCAATACCAGAGCATTGGAACAAAGCATAGATTATATTATACCTATTCCGAATGGTACCTACTCTCCGAAAATCGAAGGGGCTGACAAAGCTTTGGAAGATATGTGTTATGCTAAAGCGAAGTCAATTTACGGAGATCCTTTGCCAAAAACAGTGCAGGATCGCTTAGATTATGAGCTTAAAAGTATTATCGGCAATGGGTTCGGTGTATTGTACTATATCGCCCATAAACTAGTAAAAAAATCCTTAGATGATGGGTACCTTGTAGGATCTCGTGGTTCCGTCGGGTCTTCATTCGTAGCCACCATGGCAGATATTACGGAAGTTAATCCACTGGAACCGCACTATGTGTGTCCAGAATGTAAGTGGAGTGAGTTCTACTTAAAAGGGGAATATGCAGGGGGCTTTGACTTACCACGGCGTAATTGCCCTGAGTGCGGTACGTCACTCATAGCGAATGGACACGATATTCCATTTGCTATCTTTATGGGATTCCATGGGGATAAGGTCCCAGATATTGACTTGAACTTCTCTGGTGATTACCAAGGTCGTGCCCATAAATATACGGAAGAATTGTTCGGACGAGACAATGTATTTAGAGCGGGAACAATAGGTACCATTGCGGATAAAACCGCTATTGGCTATGCCTACAAATATGCAGAGGCTAATGATTTACAAAAGCGGCGAGGCTTTATTGAAAAGTTATCTACAGGCTTTACGAAAGTAAAGAATACTACCGGTCAGCATCCAGGAGGCATCATGGTTTGTCCACGAGATATGGATGTACATCACTTCACACCCGTTCAATATCCAGCGAATAAAAAAGAAAGTGGTATTATTACCACACACTTTGACTATCACTCTATCGAAGGTCGTATGACGAAGCTAGATATACTGGGCCATGATGATCCTACCATCATTCGTATGTTGGAAGACATGACGGGTGTTCCGTCTACGAGTATTCCTTTTGATGATCCTGCCACTTTGAGCCTATTCTCATCAACGAAAGCATTAGGCCTGACACCAGCCCAATTGCAAGGGGACAAGGTAGCTACCTTGGCAGTACCTGAATCTGGTACGGGGTTCGTACGGGCTATGCTAGAAGACTCTAAGCCACAAACCTTTTCGGACTTAGTACGTATTTCTGGCTTCTCCCATGGTACCAATGTATGGGTAGACAATGCACAAACTTTGATTAAAACAGGGACTTGTAAATTGAATGAAGCTATCTCCACTCGTGACGATATAATGAACTTTTTGCGTAATCATGGGGTAGCAGATAATGTAGCCTTTTCTGTCATGGAAAATGTGCGTAAAGGGAAGGGTATTGAAAAGCGGAACAAAGAGGGGATTGCTCAAACAGATTATGAAGACCAAATGCGAGCGGCTCAAGTACCAGAGTGGTTTATTGCATCTTGTAAAAAGATTTCCTATTTATTCCCTCGGGCCCATGCAGTGGCTTACGTTATGATGGCGTTTCGTATTGCCTGGTATAAGATTAATTATCCATTGGCATTCTACGCATCATACTTTTCTATTCGGGCAAAAGCCTTTGATTTAAAAATTATGATGGGTTCCTTAGAAGAACAGCAACAAGAATTTAAACGATTGAAAGCCTTAGCCGCTAAGTATGAAGCATCGCCAAAGGAAAAAGATTTGATGTCTGCCTTAGAGGTATCCATGGAAATGAAACAGCGAGGTTACTCCTTCGCTAATGTAGAATTATATAAATCACAAGCTAGACGATTTATGATTAAAGATGAAACTTCTTTATTGCCGCCCTTCGTAGCTGTTACTAGCCTAGGCGAGAAGGTTGCAGATGCCATCGTAGAAGAACGAGAACAGGCAGAGTTTTTGTCTCTTAAAGACTTGCGACGCCGTACAAAAATGTCTCAATCTATTGCGAATCGCATGGTAGAATTAGGTTGCTTA
>UQVF01000059.1 GCA_900544365.1 uncultured Veillonella sp.
ATTGCACATAGTCCCGTTTTTCCCGCAAGAGCCCCCCCCCCAGCCATACCACGAGATAAAACGGCACGAATACCTGTTTCTTTAATAGCTTCAGCAGTTTGATCCATAAAGAAATACATATCACTAAAACAAGTGGTACCTGAACGGAACATTTCTGCAATGCCTAACTGTGTACCCCAATAGACCAAGTGATTATTCAATTTGGCTTCCGCTGGCCAAATGGCAGTTTGCAACCAATCCATTAACTCTAGATCATCTGCGTAATTACGCAATAATCCCATAGCAATATGCGTGTGCGTATTGATTAGTCCTGGAGCAGCAAGCATGCCTTTTCCATCGATTACTTCTTTAGCTTGAGGGACTGTATCATTGGTAACAAACTCTTTGATATATCCATTTTCAACAACAATAGCAGTATCTTTTAGAATTGTATTTCCTTGTAACACATCTACATGTGTGATAACAACATCAACCATAGTTAACTCCTATTTCATTTTCTTTTCTTCTAAATGACGAATACTTTCTTTAAATGGAGGCCGTAATACCCCTTCTTCAGTAATAATAGCTGTCACTAAATCATGAGGTGTAACATCAAAAGCCGGATTCAGTACTTCAATACCTTGTGGTGCAGAAGGAACGCCTTGGAATTGCAATACCTCTTGAGGATTACGCATTTCAATAGGAATATCCTTACCACTTGCCATAGAGAAATCGAATGTACTATACGGAGCGGCTACATAAAATGGAATATTATGATATTTAGCTAATACAGCAACACTATATGTGCCAATCTTATTGGCTACATCACCTTCTAAAGTAATGCGGTCAGCCCCCACAATCACTGCATCAATAAGCCCTTGTTGTATAGCATAACCAGCCATATTATCTGTTTGTAATGTCACAGAAATACCATCTTCATGTAGTTCAAAGGCAGTTAAACGAGACCCTTGTAATAGAGGTCTAGTTTCATCAGCGTACACACGGTCAAGCTTACCTTGGGCATGCACTTCTCGAATGACCCCTAAGGCTGTACCAATCCCCGCTGTTGCTAAGGCACCAGCATTGCAATGGGTCAATATGCGATAGGACTCTTTATCTTGGAATAAAGTAGCACCATGTTTTGCCATACTTTCATTTAAGGCAACATCTTCAGTATCAATGGCGATAGCTTCCTTAACAAGAACCGCATCTAATTCGCCAATCTCTCCTGTAAAAGTATCTACAACACGTAATACTCGATCAATAGCCCACATTAAGTTAACCGCTGTCGGTCTAGTTTGGCGTAAGGTTTCCGCAAAGGCTCTAAATTCAGATAGAATCTCTGCACTGGCCCCACCACGATGATAGCTTTCACGGAAGGCAAGAATTAATCCATAGGCAGCGGATACACCAATAGCAGGGGCCCCTCGAACACGAAGCATTTTGATAGCTTCAGCCACTTGCCGCCAGTCAGTACAACGTACATATTCTACAGATGTAGGTAATTTCGTTTGATCTAAGATAATAACTTCTGATCCATTCCATTCAATACTTTTCATACTGTTCCCTCCATAGAAACAAGTAGCATTAATGTGTTTCTTCGATTAATAAGGTTTGCATGTCTTCCTTAGAAAAGTGATATTTTTCATTACAGTAGTGACAAGTTAATTCTGTTACTTCATCTTGGGCTAATTCTTGTTTATCATGCAATGGCAAACTTGCTAATCGATCAAAAAATCGTTCTCGACTACAAGGACATGCAAAATGAATATGCTCACTATAGACTTCTTGTACAGTAAATCCATCCAAAATGCGTTCCATTAGGTTCTCTGCATTTGGGTTAGATTTCAAATAATTAGTAACAGGTCCAATGGTTTTCAAATTTGCTTCAATTTTATCAAATGCATCATTTGTCACATCTGGTAAAGCTTGTACTAAAAAGCCACCTGCTACAATCGTATGGTAATCTGGATCTACTAATACACCTAGGCTTAATACAGATCCCACTTGTTCAGACATAGCAAGATAATAGGCTAAATCTTCCGCCACTTCACCTGTTTGAATAGGGCTTTGGGAAGTATAGTTTTGACGAAGTTTAGTAAATCGTGTCACTTGAACCTCTCCATTACGCCCTACAGCAGCCCCTACATCAAGCTTTCCTTCTCGCAATAGTGGTACATCTACATGCGGATGGTCCACATATCCTCGTACAGTGTTATTACTGAATGCATCCACATGAACAATGCCCAAAGGTCCATCACCACGCAATCGGATACTTACATTTTCATCATTTTTAAAATCACTAGCCATTAGCATAGCCCCAGTCATAGTACGACCTAATGCAGCTGTTGCTACCGGCCACAAATCATGGCGAACTCTCGCCTCTTCTACTGTATCAGTCGTTACGGCAATGGATAGCCGCAATCCTTCTGCTGTTGTATAACGTTTAATAAAATCCACGGATATCCTTCTTTCTACATAGATTCCAATAGATTGATCATTTCGATAGCACCCATAGCGCAATCAAATCCTTTATTACCAGCTTTTGTACCAGCACGTTCGATAGCTTGTTCAATGTTTTCCGTTGTAACTACACCGAACATAACAGGTACACCAGATTCTAACGACACATGGGCAATACCTTTTGCTACTTCATTACAAACATAATCGTAATGTGTAGTAGCACCACGAATGACTGCACCTAAACAAATAACAGCATCATATTTGCCGCTTTTAGCCGCTTTTTGAGCGATTAAAGGAATTTCAAAAGCGCCTGGTACCCAAATAGTAGTAATATCACTATTTTGTACGTCATGACGCAATAATGCATCTTTCGCACCGCTAATTAATTTAGATGTGATGAACTCATTAAAACGGGAACCGATAATAGCAAACTTCTTACCTGTACCTATTAATTTACCTTCTTGAATCATTGTCATTCTCCTTTATTTAACATATACATTGACCTAAGTACGTTTTACGCTAACTGTTATTTACATACATTTTACAGCATATGACGCATTTTTTCTTTTTTTGTATTTAGGTATTTTGCATTAACACTATTCGCCTTAATCACAATAGGAACACGCTTAGATACAGTAATACCCCAACGCTCTAAGTCCTCTTTCTTTTCGGGATTGTTTGTTAACAACTTAACACTTTTCACATCCAACTCGCGCAACATTTGTGCTGCTAATGAATATTCACGCATATCTGGAGGGAATCCTAACTTCACATTGGCTTCCACTGTATCATACCCTTCATCTTGTAATGTATAGGCTTTAATTTTATTCGTTAATCCAATGCCACGTCCTTCTTGACGCATGTAAATAACGATACCTTCTCCTTGCTCTTCAATACATCGCAATGCATTTTCCAATTGTTCCCCGCAGTCGCAACGATGAGAACCAAACACATCACCAGTTAAGCACTCAGAATGAATACGCATCAACACATCAGATTTTCCACGTACATCACCTTTTACAATCATAAGATGTTCTTTATGATCCACATCATTTTTAAAAACAATGATGCGGAACTCACCAAATTTAGTAGGTAATTTTGTTTCTGCCGCTATAGAAACAAGTTTATCGTGACGTTTTCTATATTCTACTAAGGCTTCTACAGAGGCGATTTTTAAATTATGCTTTTTACTAAAAGCAATCAAATCATCCATTCGTGACATATAGCCTTCATCATTGGTAATTTCACAAATTGCTGCCGCAGGATATAATCCAGCTAGTTTACAAAGGTCAATGGACGCTTCTGTATGGCCTTGGCGTACTAATACTCCACCTTCTTTGTAACGTAGTGGAAATACGTGTCCAGGGCGTCTAAAATCACCTGCTTTAGAATTAGGATCGATTAGTTTCTGCATTGTGACAGCTCTCTCTTCAGGAGAAATTCCTGTTGTTGTATCCACATGGTCTACAGATACTGTAAATGCAGTTTCATGATTATCCGTATTTTTTTCTACCATTTGATGGATACCAAGGCGAATCAAGTCTTCTTCTAACATAGGCGTACACAGCAAGCCTCTAGCCTCTTTAATGATAAAGTTTACAGTTTCACGAGTAGCAAATTCAGCCGCCAATACTAAATCACCTTCGTTTTCACGACTTTCATCATCCACAATAATCACAGGTTTTCCTGCTTTTAAGTCTTCAATTACTTCTTCAATAGAGTTTAATGTATAGGACATGAGTATCATCCTTTCTATAAAAAGCCGTTACGCACCAAAGTATCCATCGTTACTGTACTAGTATTACTGGATTCCTGATGAGTTCCTTTCATAAAGTGCTCGATATAACGGCCAAAAATATCTGTTTCTAAGTTCACTGTAGTGCCAATCGTGGCATATTGCAAAATAGTGTTTCCAATTGTATGAGGAATAATTGAAATTTCAAACCATCCAGTTCCCACCTTGGAAACGGTCAAACTAGCTCCATCCACAGTGATAGATCCTTTGTATATGACATAGTGTAGAATAACATCATCTGTAGCAATACGAAACACAATAGAATTACCCACATGGTCTTTACCGATAATCTTACCTTGACCGTCTACATGTCCTGCCACAACGTGACCACCGAAACGACCATTGGCAGCCATAGCTCGTTCTAAATTGACCTTACTTCCTGTTGAAAGATTGAGCAATGTTGTCATTTTAACAGATTCCGGCATCACATCAGCCGTGAATCGATTAGTGTCAATAGTAGTCGCTGTTAGGCACACCCCATTGACTGCCACTGAATCACCAATTCTTAAGTCATCGAAAATGACTGTTCCTGCAATTTCAAGGGCAAGTGAACTTTGGGAACGTTTTACACTCTGTATGGTACCTATTTCTTCAATGATTCCCGTAAACATAAACGCCTTCTCTTCCTTTTCGATAACTAATTATCTTCATATTATCACCAACAGCCATCACTTCATCAATGTCTAGTTGCACTGCTTCGTCCAAGCTAGAAAATCCTAAACCACCCACAGCTGGCGTTGCGCCAATACCGCCAATGATACGATTTCCAATATAGGTTACCAGTTTATCAAAAGATTTTGTCTCTACAAAACTAGCTACTACTTGACTCCCACCTTCAATGAGCAAGCTCATACATTGACGAGCTCCTAGTTCTTCCAAAATAAAAGAAATATCTAAGCCTCTTTCATTTGATGGCGTTACAATGACTTCTGCACCTTTATCGCTGAAAGCACCTATTTGTTCTAGCCCGCACTGTTCGCCAACAAATATTGTGATATTGCGATTTGGTACTGTCCAAATGGTTGCATCTAGCGGAGCTCTGCCTTGGGAATCTAGAATGTATAAATGCGGTTGCTTTTCTATCGTTTCCTGTGGAAGACGACAACTTAGCAATGGATCATCCGCTATAATCGTACCTACACCAACTAACATACCATCTACTTCTTTGCGAATACGATGCCCATCGACCCTCGCTTCTTCGTTGGTAATCCATTTTGATTCGCCGCTGGCAGTAGCAATCTTTCCATCCATAGACATGGCAGATTTTAAAATCACGAACGGCTTACCTGTTTTAATGTATGTAATAAATGCTTCATTCATTTCCACACATTGCTGTTCTAAGACACCAATCTCCACTTCTATGCCCGCTTCTCGTAGCATGTCTAATCCTTTACCCGCTACTAATGGGTTGGGATCAATCATACCGATGACAACACGAGTAATACCAGCGGCAATAACCCTCTTCGCACAGGGCGGTGTTTTTCCATAATGTGAACATGGTTCAAGCGTTACATACAAGGTAGCTCCTCTGGCATCCATGCCAGCTTGATGCAAAGCATATACCTCTGCATGAGGTTCCCCTGCTTTTTGATGATACCCTTCACCAATGATGCGACCATCTTTTACAATGATAGCCCCTACCATCGGATTCGGAGATGTACACCCTCTCGCTTTTTCTGCTAATTCAATCGCTTTTGCCATATATTTTTCATCAGTTGTCATATGTGTCATGGCTCACCTCTACACAAAAAAGGGACTATATACATAGTCCCTTTAGCATTCCAAATATTTGATAGCATACACAATAGCTATCAATATACTGTCTTTTCCCATCCAGACTTTACTGTCGGTTCCGGAATATCACCGGATCTGCTCCAAAGAGCTTGCGGACTATTATACCGCCGGTCAGGAATTGAGGTTCCCCTCGCACCTTGCCTCAAAGACTTATGTATTTGATTGTAGTTCTTATCTTTATAAGATGAGTTTATTGTATCATAGATTACTTGATATAGCAATGAAAGAAGAAAAGCAGCCCCCAAAAGGACTGCTTTTCTAATATATAGAAACTTACTGCTTTAAAATTTATTTAGAACATGCATCTAATAGGTATGCAATACCAATGAATGGAATGCCTGCACGCTCTCCTAAACCAATTTCACAAGTAGAGCTAGAGCTTACTCCTAATGTTGCTCCATACTCATTCACTTCATCTCCCAAGTCTCGTGTAGCGGAGTGGTTCAATTCCGGTGTGAAGAAACCTTTTTGCCCTGCAAAACCACAGCATGCAAAGGATTTAATATTGAATACTTCATCAGTACATGCTCGTGCAATAAGTTCAATATATTTTTCCTTACCAGCTTTTTTGATTTTACATTGTTTATGAACAATAACTCGTTCTTTACATTTCACGATATCTAATTTAGGCACGATATGCGTGTACAAAAATTCAGATACATCTAGAATCGTCACAGATTTGATATGTTTAAACGCATGGGAGAAACATGCAGAATGGTCAATCACTACAGGATATACACCACCACAGCTCGCTTCTAATAAAGCATTTTCTAAATCTCGTAATGCACGTTTATCAATATCTTCATAGTTTTCAAAACTCAAGCCACAGCATAAGTTTTCAATGTGGCGTGGATAGATTACATTATAGCCAGCTTTTTTACATAAGTTTTCCATTACTTGTTGCAAGCTACGAGTATCTTTTTGTCCTTGATTTGGTTTGAATGCGCGGTTAGCACAAGTACTGAAATAAACCACATTGTCATTACCCACTGTATTGCGTTGATTTTTTAACGTATAACGATTTGCTTTTGGCAATGTTGTTGGTGCATATGGAGTGACTCCAGTTAACTCATGAGCTCCTTTAGTGATCTTAGAAATTAATTTGTTAGTAATAACTTTACTTGCAGCACCACCTAATGTAACACCCATACGAGCTGCTGATAAAGTAGCTGGGAAGTTATCATAAATGGCTTCAGCAATACCATGACCTTTTGCAGTTACTTTACGAACAGATAAGGCGATTTGTGCTGTATCAATGCCTAATGGACATAGCATGGAACACATGGAACATGCCGCACATGTATCCACACCATAATACTGATATCCCTCAGCCAAGGCATCTGCTTCTGCATGTTTACCTTCTTGACGAAGACGTGTTTCTTCACGTACCAAGGAAATACGTTGACGAGGTGTTAATGTCAAGTTTTTAGATGGACAGTTCTTTTCACAGAAACCACATTCAATACACATATTGAACAGTGGATCAATAGCAGCCATGGCTTTCAAGTTCTTTTTATATACATCTGGATCATCTGTGATGATAACATCTGGATTAATTAAGTAATTAGGATCAAATAATTCTTTGATGCGGCGGTTAACTTGGTAGGCTTTAACACCCCACTCTAATTCAACGAATGGCGCCACCATACGACCTGTACCATGCTCTGCTTTAATACTACCTTCTACCTCAGCAATACGTTCTGACATCTCTTTTACAAGATCGCTAAAGTTATCACGCTCTCTAGAATCATTCAAGTCTGGAGTAATGATAAAATGAACATTGCCGCTTAAGGCATGACCAAAGATAATGCCATTATCCATAAAATCATATTTACGGAATAACTCTGTAATGATACCTATACCTTTAACAAAATCTTCTATTTTAAAACATACGTCTTCTGTAATTACCGTAGAACCAGATTTACGTTGTCCTGCTGCAATTGGTAATAAACCTTTACGAATATACCACCATGCATTGTATTCTTCTGGATCTGTAGAGTATAAACTAGGAATAATTGTTGGAATATCCTTTAATTGTTCTTTAATATATTCCACTTGTTCCGCTAATTCTTGCTCATTATTACTTTCAGATTGGAATAAGATACAGCTAGTACCTTCAGGAACCCCGCGAACAAAATCAGGTACTTGCTCTAATTTTTGAACACTCTTAAGACTGAGATAATCCATCATTTCAGCAGATACAACATATTTTCTACCCATATTCGCTAATGTTACAACTGCACGAGAAGCATCTGACAATTCCTTGTAGAACACGAGACCACAGGCTTTGAACTTTTTATCTTCTACTGTGTTATATACAACTTTAGATACAAATCCTAATGTACCTTCAGAACCTATAAAGATATGATTCAAAATATCAACAATATCCTCAAAATCAACTAGTGTATTAATAGAATATCCAGTTGTATTTTTTATTTTATATTTACGTTTAATTAATTCTACCAATTCAGGATCATCAAAAATCCATTGGCGCAAATCTAATAAACCTTTTACAAGGTCCCCTCGATTTTGTAAAAATGCTTGAATACTACTTGGATCACTTGTATCTAAGATCGTACCATCCACTAAAACAACTCTTACAGATTTTACTGTTTGATATGAATTTTCTACTGTACCGCAGCACATACCAGAAGAGTTATTGTTAAAAATACCACCTACCAATGCACTAGCAATTGTCGCTGGATCAGGACCTATCTTACGACCATAAGGAGCTAATTTATCATTTGCATCAGAGCCTATTACACCACAATCACAACATAATGCTTTACCACCATCAAGGACTTCCATATTCTTGAATCCATCATTAGCGACTACTAACACATTTTCACTGGAAGCTTGACCTGATAAAGAGGTGCCAGCAGCTCTAAAAGTAACTGGTGTACCATACTGATTTGCTAACTTCAATATACGAATTACTTCCTCTTCACTATTCGCTTTCACTACAACTTGTGGAACATAAGAATAGCAAGACGCATCTACACCATAAGCATAGCGATGCAAAAAATCAGTGAATACACGGTTAGGACATACTGCCTGTGCTTCTTTTGAAAAAGAGGCAAAATCGTAACGTAACGGTGCTTTCATAATAGGACCTCCTAGCATTACTGCATTAAAGAATAATATATTACTCCGAACGACTTGTTCGAGATTGCATAGAGCATTATGCTTACCTATAGTTTACCATATGAGTATTGTTTAGTAAATTGGATAATAATTTTTTATTATTTTAATTAT
>UQVF01000060.1 GCA_900544365.1 uncultured Veillonella sp.
TATATAATAGGTCAACAAAAAATTATTTTATAACCTTTTTTATTATAAAATTACTTAGTAAGAACAAAACAGCCTACGGGAATGACTTCCCATAGGCTGTTTCTATTAGTCCTCAAAATCGCGAGATAAATTAACTTCTTTTAGAGGAACTACTTTTGTTTTATATTTTGCTTTATACCATAAGTACACAGCTAAGAATACTGGGATACCGATATAGGCAACGGATACTCCGTACCAGTCGATACTTTCACCCATGAACGCTGTATAGTTTTGACCAGCAATGATAATCAAGCACAATGCCAAGGCAAACAATGGACCAAATGGGAACAAGGAGGCTTTGTAAGGCAATTTAGACACATCACGACCTTGTGCTACATAAGCACGACGGAAACGATAGTGAGCCAAAGCAATACCTAGCCATGTAATAAATCCACTCATACCACTGATATTAATCAACCAAGTGTAGGCTTGTCCTTCTCCAATCAAGGATGTTAGGAAAGCAAACAATCCAAAAGCTGCTGTTGCTAATAAAGCTGGAATTGGCACACCGCGTTTATTAAGAGAACTAAATAATTTTGGTGCATCTCCTGATTTAGATAATGCATAAAGCATGCGTGTGGAGGAGAATAAGCCAGAGTTACCAGCTGACAATACAGCAATCAACAAAATAGCGTTAATAAAATGAGCCGCCCAATCAAATCCAAAACGATCAAATACCAATGTAAATGGACTAATGGACACATTTTCTACAGAACTGTTCAATAAGTTTGGATCATTATAAGGAATTAAGAAACCAATCACAATGAATGAACCAATATAGAACAGTAAAATACGCCAGAAAATAGAGTTGATGGCTTTTGGAATATTTTTCTCTGGATCTTCCGATTCACCAGCAGCAGTGCCGATTAATTCTACCCCTTGGAAAGAGAAACCAGCAATCATAAAGATAGCTAAAATAGAGGAGAATCCCCCTACAAATGGTGCCTCTCCTAAGGTCCAGTTATGAAATCCTGGTGATGGATTTCCCACGCCAAGGATCAATAAAGTACCTAATAATAAGAATACTATAACTGTAATTACCTTGATGCTAGAGAATACATATTCACTTTCACCAAAGGAACGAGCTGAAAAATAATTCAACACGAACAGAATCAGCAAGAACAAAGCAGACCAAACAATAGCCGGCACATCCGGGAACCAATATTTCATAATAAACGCACTAGCTACGAGCTCCGCTGCTAATGTGATAGCCCAGTTGAACCAAAAGTTCCAACCTAACGCAAAACCTAGGGCTTTATCTACATACCGAGAGGCATGGGTACCAAAGGAACCAGATACTGGTAAGTACGTGGTCATTTCCCCTAAACTAGTCATCAAGAAATATACCATGATACCAATGAAACTATAGGCTACTAAAGCACCACCAGGACCTGCTGTACTCACAACTTCACCACCAGCTACGAATAAACCTGTACCGATGGCACCGCCCAAAGCAATCATATTCATATGGCGGGATTTTAAACTTCTTTTTAATTTATTTTTTTCCATGGGAATTCTCCTTATAAGTCAAGATTTCGTACATATTCAGCATTATCTTCAATAAACTTTCGACGAGGCTCCACCTTATCACCCATCAAAACACTAAATATCTTATCTGCTGCAATACTATCTTCCATGCTGACTTGTAGGATTGTCCGATGTTCAGGATTCATCGTTGTATCCCATAATTGTTCTGCATTCATTTCTCCAAGACCTTTGTAACGTTGAATTGTAATATTTTCACGTCCAATTTCATCCAATCTATCTGAAAGTTCTTGGTCACTGTAGGCATACCATTGTTTTTGACCTTTTTTAATTTGATACAAAGGTGGTTGTGCAATGAATACATGACCTTCTTCAATCAATGGCCTCATATAACGATAGAAGAATGTTAATAATAAAGTACGAATATGTGCACCGTCCACATCCGCATCTGTCATAATAATGATTTTATTGTAACGGCTTTTCGTAATATCAAAATCTTGTCCGATACCTGTGCCAAAAGCAGTAATCATGGAACGAATTTCTGCATTGGCTAAAATTTTATCAAGACGAGCTTTTTCTACGTTTAGAATTTTACCGCGCAATGGCAAAATTGCTTGGTAACGACGATCACGGCCTTGTTTTGCAGTACCACCCGCAGAATCACCTTCGACGAGGTAAATTTCTGTCATAGTAGTATCTTTTTCAGAGCAATCTGCCAATTTACCAGGTAAAGAGCTCACCTCTAAGGCATTTTTACGGCGTGTCAATTCACGAGCTTTACGAGCTGCTTCACGAGCACGACTCGCATTCATAGCTTTTTCAATGATTTTCTTCGCTTCTGCTGGATGTTCTTCTAAGAATACACGCAATCCATCAGACACGATAGTATCTGTAATCCCTTTGACTTCGCTATTACCTAATTTACCTTTTGTTTGACCTTCAAATTGTGGTTCCAATACTTTTACGCTTACTACAGCTGTTAAGCCTTCACGCACATCTTCCCCAGTCAAGTTGCTTTCATTTTCTTTCAAAATACCAGCCTTGCGACCATAGTCGTTCAAAGTCCGTGTTAAAGCAGTACGGAAACCGCTGAGGTGCGTACCACCATCAATGGTGTTGATATTGTTAACAAAGGATAAAATCGTTTCGCTATAACTATCGTTATATTGTAATGCCACATCTACCACCACATCGTCACGGGTATTATCAATAGAGATAACGCTCGGTGTGATAGCTTCCTTCGCTTCATTTAAATATTCAATGAATTGTACTAATCCACCTTCGTAGTGGAAACTTTCACTGCGACCGTCCCCACGTTTGTCGGACAAGGTAATACGCAAACCTTTATTCAAGAACGCTAACTCTTGTAGACGAGTTTTTAATACATCAAATTCAAAAATGGTAGTTTCAAAAATTTGTGCATCTGGTTTGAATCGTACTGTCGTACCTGTGCGATCCGTCGTACCGATTTCTTTCAAATCAGATGTTTTATTACCACGCTCAAAGGAAATTTCTTGAATTTTTCCATGTTGGTATACATCGACAATAGTCCACTCACTCAAAGCATTCACTACGGAAATACCTACCCCATGAAGACCACCGGACACTTTGTATCCACCGCCGCCAAATTTACCACCTGCGTGAAGTTTAGATAATACAAGCTCTACCGCAGGCATACCTGTTTCATGCATTCCTGTCGGAATTCCACGACCATCATCGATAACTTCAATACTATTATCTTCACAAATGGTCACTTCAATATGCGTGGCATACCCAGCTAAGGCCTCATCCACACTATTATCTACAACTTCATACACCAAGTGATGTAATCCACGGGCAGATGTGCTACCAATATACATACCAGGTCGCATACGAACGGCTTCTAAGCCTTCGAGGACCTGTATATTACCGGCATCATAATTCGTTTGTTCTGCCATCTGACATCCTCCTACTATTTATATAATGACTCCCATACTGGTCACCATATTCTATATAATACATTCTATTATACAATACTTTACTATCTCTGTGAAAGTCTCAGCCTTTATTTCACTTGCATTTTGTCTGCTTCGTTCCAACGATACTTATTGGTAATATTCACAACTTGTTCATAAGACAATTCATCTTGTGGTTTTGATGTGATTAACATCGTCGCCCAATACATATCGTTAGCATCCGTAGAACCTTGAAATAAACGAGTTAAATAATAATAAATACTTTCTTCTTTCGCCACTTCATACCATTCATAGGTACACCAAGGAGCAATTGCTTTCATTTGGTCATATTTATAATGAGGATAGTCCTTCAATAAACCTTTCACCGTACGAATGATATGTCGATACTTTTTATATTCACACTGAGGACATACCTTTGCAGATCCTTCCGATTGCCAACGACCACAGGTAGGACATTGATGAAAGTGCTCTTGCTGCAATACAAATTCTTTCTTCGCTTGCTCTATTCGTGTTTGTAATACTTTTTGTCGTAAGTCCTCATTTCGAATTATAGAAACAGAATTTTCAATACTTTCTATAACTTCCGGAGACAAGACAATTTTATGAAAGTCTATCATTTCTTCATACCTAGGTGTCATATCTAAGGCATCCCCTGATACAAGCTGTTCTTGTAAAGCACGTCGTGGAAGTTGTACTTTAATATCTGTAATAATAGATTCTCCATAATACTCACGCAATGCTTCCAATAGTTGTGGTTTACGCATGATCATTTCTTGCATCCACACAGTATGACCAATTTCAACTACAATAACAGGTGGTTTTATATGTACTAATTTAGCTTGCCCACTCACCATAGGCCCTACGACAGATTCCCAATCATGATAGAGTTTCATAAGCCGATACATTTCAAAAATGCCTAATTCTTGTAACATGGCATCACGAAGATCAGTAACTCCTGAAAAGGATTCTAACTTACTCTCCATATTACATTTCCTCCATCAAGTCTATATACTGCACCTTATCTAACTCCATTGTATCTGTTGTATCAGTGGTGGTAATGATTGTCTGTACACGTTTATGAATGAACTTGATTAAATTAGAACGACGTTCCTGATCCAACTCACTGAGTACATCATCTAATAATAAAATAGGATATTCTCCTACTTCTGATTTAATATATTCTAATTCACTTAACTTAACTGATAAAATCGCTGTTCGTTGTTGACCTTGTGAACCAAACCGTTTCAAATCCATAGGACCAGAATAAAAAATAATATCATCACGATGAGGACCTACCGATGTTTGTAATCGTCTACGATCTTCTGGTAAATGTTCTTGCAGAGCTTGTAATAAAGACTCCTTAGTCACCAACAATTGTTTCTCACTATAAGGCTGAGTATATTGTAATCGTAAATCCTCTTTTCCATTGGTTAATTTTCGATTCATTAAATCCATTAATTGATTTAACTTTTTTAAACTTTCCAATCTCTTTTGAATAATTTGAGCCCCTAAAGTAGCAATTTGTTCATCCCAATCTTGCACTGGAACCTTACTGGTATGACTATATTCTTTAAGTATACGATTTCTCTGTTGTACAGCCCGTTGATACATCGTAAGCTGATGATAATATTGAGGACTAGTCTGACTAATTTCCATATTTAAGAAACAGCGGCGTAAAGAAGGAGTACCTTTTATTAAATCTAAATCTTCTGGAGAAAAAATAACTGTATTTAAAGTACCTACTAATTCTTTTTGAGATAAGGGATTATCATGCAAACGAATAACTTTTTTTCCTTGACGACCCCATTTAATCTGCAAAGTATGAGGTGTATCAGCTTTCATAAACTGAATGATAATACTAGCCTCCTCTTCATTCCAAGAAATGACATCTTTCATATCCGATGTACGATGACTATGCCCCATCGTGGCAATATAAGCAGATTCTAAGATATTGGTTTTTCCTTTTCCATTAGGACCATGGATGACAATGATTTCTGGTGTGAAAGTAATAGTTCTATGAC
This sequence comes from uncultured Veillonella sp., assembly GCA_900544365.1. GTDB lineage: Bacteria > Bacillota > Negativicutes > Veillonellales > Veillonellaceae > F0422. The sequence goes on from UQVF01000060.1 coordinate 5,501, forward strand.
GATGATTGCGAACATGTATAAGTTCCAATTCTGTCACATACACGATTAAACCTCCTTCACCACAGTAATTGTTACTTCATTAGCAATGATTACTACATCATTAGGATAGATTTTTTTTCGTTTTTCTGTAACTAATACGCCATTTAAGGTGATTTGTTTTTCTTCTAATAATACTTTAACTTGACCACCTGTAGGTAAAACATTAGCATATTTCAACAGTTGGTCTAATTGAATATACTCTGTATGAATGGATACAGTTTCTTGATTCATAATTTCCTCTTTTCTCTTAATTATGTGTATGAACTGGCGTTACCACATAGGTGTAATGGTCATTATTATCTTGACGAATCACCATAGCCCCTTGTTCTTGTAAATACATATGAATTCTTTCGCCTGTGCTATGTTTTAATAATTCATCTATATATTTACCATTAAAATTAATAGTGAAAGGATTTCCTTCAAATGTACATAGGACAATATCTTTTACCATACCAATATCAGCACTTTGAGAACTCAAAGTAACTTGATTTTCTTCCCAATCGTAACGAATGGCAGAATAACTCATATCTTTCGCCATAAAATATACACGATCTAAAGAACTAGCAAATTCACGACGATTTAAAATAGCACTTGCATCAAACTTAGCAGGAATAACACGTTTATAATCAGGGTAAGTACCTTCAATTAATCTTGAAATAATATAAACAGTATCAAATACAATAGCTACTTGATTTCTATTCCAAATTAATTTAACCATAACAGGTTGATCTGATGGTAATACTCTAGAAATCTCTTCTACAGTACGTTTGGGAATGACAATACGCATTGGATTTTCAAGAGCTGTATCTAAGGTTACTTTTTTAACAGCCATACGATGTGTATCAGTACCGACCATAGTGAGTTCATTACCTTCAATTTCCACTAATGTACCACAGAAAATAGGACGATCAGTATCTGTAGAAGTAGCATATACAGTTAAATCGATTAATTGTTTTAGCTGTTCTCCATCAATCATAATACTATTATCATCTTGGATTTGTTCTACTAATGAGAAATCTTCTACTTGCATAGTCACTAATTTGAATTCAGAATGATCTGATTTAATTTGTAATTGGTTAGAATTGTCTGGTTTATATAATTCTACTTGTTCACCTGGCAATTTTTTTAAAATTTCTTGAAAGTATTTAGAACCTACTACAATCGTACCTGGTTCAAGAATATTAGCATCTACTTGGGATCGCATGCCAATTTCAAAGTCATTGGCTTGTAATTCTACATAAGTACCTTTTGTAGAAATGTAAATCGATCCTGGTAAGTTAGAACTTGTTTTGTTACTTGCTACACGTTGGAATAGTGATATAGCTTTGACTAATTCATTTTTGTTAAATTGAAGTTTCATTATTAACTCCTTGTGACTAATATAACTATGTTAGAGTGTTTGTATTTAAAGTAGTAGCCGTAGTAGTAGGGCGCGTGTACAAGTGGATAGATGTATAAAGTCCTTATATTTCAATGTTTTACACATGTTTACAACTTTGGGAATAGAAAATTATATCTATCCACATAATAACAAGGCTGAAATAGGCTTGTGTGTAAGTTATTCGTTGTTAACAGTTTAAACACAAAGTGCACACAGGTTACGCACATACTTATCCACAAACTGGGGATTACTTAGCTTGTTCTAATTCTTCTCGAATACGATCAATGGTGTATCGTAAATCTTGATCTTTTTCCATTTCTCTAGAAATTTTTTCGTATGCATGCAACGCTGTAGTATGGTCTTTTTTACCAAAAGCAAATGAAATTTGAGGGTAACTTTCATTAATTAATTCACGAGCTAAATACATAGCAATTTGACGTGGATGAGCATATTGCTTATTTCGTTTTTGACTGATTAAATGTTCTAGCTTGATTTTAAAGTAATCTGCTACAAATTCTTGAATGTATTTAATGGATAATACAATTTTTTCTGTATGAACGATAAAGTCTTTAATTGCCTTATTAGTAAACTCTACATCAATTGTTTCTAGTCGATTTGTGATGGCTGCTTGGGTAATTAATGTTTCAAAGGCACCTTTTAATTCACGAATATTTCGTTTATTAAAATACTGTGCAAATAAATGGATAACTTCTTTTGGAACATATAAAGTTGGATATTCGTTGCGACGATGATAAATTTCCTCATGGATGATGGCTTCAATCATTTCTGGATTTGGTGCTTCAATTTCTACGGTGAGACCACTGTTGAATCGTGTGATTAAGCGTTCTTCCATTTCCTTGTAATCCTTTGGAGGTTTATCACTGGATAGAATAACAGCTTTATTGTGGCTCAATAAATGGTTGAAAGTATTGAAAAATTCTTCCTGTGTAGTTTTCTTATTTTTTTCTTCTAAGAATTGTACGTCGTCAATGATGAGTACATCGATGTCTCGGAAGTTACGGCGAAATTGATCTGGTGTTTTTGTTCGCAAAGATTCAATGAAACTATTCATAAAATCTTCACTAGTGATAGACATAATTTTAGAGGCTGGATTGTTGGCTAAAATTTCATTGCCAATAGCATGCATTAAATGGGTTTTACCGAGGCCAGATTGACCATGAATATATAGTGGATTGTAACGAACCCCAGGATTTTCTGCTACTGCTTTTGCAGCAGTGAAAGCAAGACGATTAGAATTGGATTCGATGTAATTATCAAAAGTAAAAGCGCGATTTAAATGCGATTTTGAAGAACTATTTATATCCCGTTGTACAGGTGGTGCTGTTGGTGATGGTGTAGAAGTAGTTGTTTTAGTAGCAAATAAATCGGCAGGTACTGGTTTTTGGATACCTTGTGAAGGAGACGTATTTCTTTGAATAATAACAGGAGAATCATAACTAGGACGACTCACACCTTCTGGTAATACTTCATCATATTCATCGGCGTCCCAAGGAGGAGGGATAATAGAAGATGGGGAGCTTTCCATCGCTGTATCTTCAATGGATGGCATATCAATAGGTGGCATAGGAGGAATATCTGTCGAAGAATTGACCATGCTATCTGTGGAAGAAACATCTATACTTGATGTATTTGTTAAATATTCAATAGTTTGTAAGGTAGGAAGTAAGCTTTTTGCTGCTTCTACGATTTGGTTATGAACTAATGGGGTTTGAATATATTTCAGTTTACTAGGATCCATAACAAATAAAGTTAAAATAGTCGATGTCATAGAATAGGGCATCAAGGAATTCACGACCAAGGAGTCCCACATTTGCTGGGGCATTTTTGTTTTTGTTTTTTGCATCACTTGGTCCCATAGGGAGTAGAGATCTAAGTCACTCATAATAAACCTTCCTGTATGTGTATAAGAATTATTTGTCCACATCATGATAAATGTGGATAACTAAAAATTAGACAAAGAAAAAGAGTTCATAAACAAGATAATAGGTAGAATTGTTTCTATCCACAATATTGTGAATAAGTCAGTGGATAAAATGTAAAAAATGTGGAAAACTTGTTTATAACCCTTTATTGGTGTATAGGTTTATTATACCAAAAACTTTTTTTCTTTACTATGACAATATTACAAATCGTTTATATATATACTATTAAAAACAAGGTTAGTGTAAAATGTTTGTGGGAAAAGTAAAATAGAAAAAGAAGGTCATCCTTTG
>UQVF01000061.1 GCA_900544365.1 uncultured Veillonella sp.
TCAATCAAGATTTTTTTTTAATTTTTCTTTCCCCCCCCCAGCCACTTCTTCTTTGAAAAGGATAAGTGCATTGCCACCACCAATATAGGCTACATAGCAATCTGTAGGCAATTGATTGGATTTGACTACTTCTTCAATAGATTCTGCACCGCTTTCTTCTTCCCATCCTGTACTGTTTACAGTGTGAATACCTAAAGGTTTCAGGATTGATTCTTGCAAAATTTGGTCTACTAAAATTGAGTCAAATACCTTGTCAACAATAAAAGAAGCGCCTACATTAGTTCTTAGCTTTGTCCCAGAAAAGATATATTTCTGTATGGACTGCGTATCCAATAAAATTGCCTTTACATTCATAATGAATTCCTTTCTTGATAAGATAAGCAATATACTATTATAATAAATATACATCAATTTCATTATTAGTACAATTCATTTTTATATTGCGTTTTCCGAATAATGTATTTTTTAGGAGGTTCCTATGTTTTCTTCATTGATGATACTTGATTTACACATTAATTTTCTTGATGGAACTCGTATACACCCCTTTCTATCTAATGTATTACACGGCATTATGATGGAACATATAGATACAAATTATGCAACTAAGTTGCATGAAAGTACAGTTCATCCTTATCGTCAATATGTATTTTATGATGCAAAAAAGGAGACAACTATCTGGCGAGTTATCGGATTAAATCAAGAGGCTATCATTAACATTCTAGAGCCTCTCTTTCATTTGCCAGAGCAAGTGTTTGTACGACAACAACAGAAATATTTACATATTACAGATCGTATCATCTATGACGAAACTTCCTATGATTTTCTATATGAAACTTTCTTAGAGGCTCCCATCAGTACGGTGAAAACAGTCGATCTAGAGTTTATCACTAGTGCTAGCTTTAAATCGCAAGGGGAGTACCTTCCATTTCCAGATACAAGTCGCTTTTTTAAAGGCTTATTGCGTCGTTGGAATGCGTTCAGTACTAACTACCCTATTAAAGGAGATAATCTTGCTGACACATTGGCAAGCCTATTTAAAGTCTATGACTACCATCTTAAGTTTAGCTCCTATCGAATAGAGCGGGTGCAAATTCCTGCTTTCAAAGGGCACTATACATTACGACCTAACACACAGCATCCTCTGTTTCCTATTGCTATGTTACTATTAGCCTATGGAGAATTCGCCGGTATAGGCATCAAAACTTCGTTAGGTATGGGGGCCTATCGATTGACTGTCACACACCTGGACTCTGAATAGAATCTCTATTTCTTAAACCAACGCAATTTAATATCTGATACGACTCGTCTTCCTGTATTAATATCACTAGGAGAGCAAGGGAAGCTCAATGTATATCTATCTTGTTTTCCCAACTGCCCTTTGAAATGGTCACCTTCTTTGGTTATGGTAACTCCAATGGATTTCAACTCATTTTGCATGCGAGTACTAAAGTGGCGATAATTACTGAATAGATTATCCAATGACTCATACACATCCCACGCATCTTTTTTCCGAGGTGCATTATGTCTGATAATATCATCACAAATATCATAGATACGATTGCTCGCATGGATATCTGTAGGTTTATGCTCTTGACGTACATCTTCTAATATTTTGAGAACTGCCGTTCGAATTTCATCATGATAGATATCATCTTCTTCGCCATAGTACAACAATGAAGTGCCTGATTCAGAATGACTCATTCTAGATTGTAAGATACTGAGCTCATGTTGTAATATCACTAATTCTTGCAAGCATTTATTTGCCAATTGCTCCATGTCTTGAAGTCTCTTCTCTAACTCAGCTGTTTCATGAACTGCTATTTCTGCTAGTTCTTCTGACTCACTGCGTTCTTGAAGGGACTTTTTCATTTTCTTTTCTAAAAGTTTACGCTGTACGCCATACCAGCTATCTAGTGGTTTACGTTCCACCAAATTCATTTCATCACATACAATATCCACAATCCGTCGACTTACCTTATCCTCATCTAAGCTAGCACTTCCGTGGTATACCTTCACATCTGGCATTTGGACACTATTCTGATGATGATAAATGATCACTGTATTAGGATCATCTGTGGTCTTTTTCAAGAAAATCCGTGCCACACCTTCCAGTCTAAGAGCCAATTTATCTATATGAATCATATCAATAAAACTAGGAGATCCTTGAATCACCACATTACAAACACTATGGACTGGCTGTTGTAATAACCCTTCTTCAATAGCTTCCGTCCATTCCATCACATCTGGTCCAATAGGTACGCCATGCTCTTCCGCAATATATCCACCCTTCATTAAATATTTCATAATAGATGGTGCCCAAAAGTAATTATTTCGTTCAGTCATAGATGCATCAAGATCTTTATGCTGTCTTACACACACGGTTCGTTCATTGATATTAAATACGATTTCTGTTTTCCATAATCCATATTGATCCGGAGCTTGTTCAAATAAGGCAGCAATAATACCTTCTTCCTCAAAATAGTTCACCTCAAGGATATGCCCATTTTCCTCCCAAAGAGGGTTCATATCAATACCATCCCATGTGATAGCTTCTGAAAAAGCTTGATAATCTACATGCTGACGCCATCTTAATAATGTACGGATAAAATTATTTGGCCGTAAGATATCTGTAACTTTTAATTTTGTACTATATACAATCATGATTTCTCCCCTTTTCTCTAGATAACACATTACTTATTGTCAGTATATCAAGTTTAGATACATATATGAATGCAATTTTCATTCTTCTTATAATCTTCGTAATATACCACACCTACTGCAGCAACACACATGCACAAGACTGCTAATACTTCCATACTATCTCCTTCCTCTAAATACAATCATATCTCTAGAATATAGTATAGCACATCTATTATTTTAAAAATTATAAAAGTCCCAATAGTTCATCACTGTTGGGACTTTCATAGTATATTCTGCTAATCTTTTTTGGGCATAGCACAAAAAAGGCCCTCCCAAAGGAGAGCCTTTTCGTATTACTTTCACTAATGATTAGCCTTGTTGTAATTCGTCTTCAAAGCCTTTTTGTAAACGAACATAGGATTGACGGCGTTCTTTAGCTAATTGTTTGTTGATTTCTAACAATTCTTTGCTCATTGCAGGAACTGCTTTACCCAAAGATGTGTAACGAACTTCTTTTCCTAAGAAGGAATCGAACAATTCATAGTCAGGTTCTTTGGAGTCAAGGCTGAATGGGTTTTTGCCTTGTGCTTTTAATGCTGGGTTATAACGGTATAGATCCCAGTAACCGGATGCAACAGCTTGTTTAGTTTCAGCTTGTGCATTACCCATACCACCTTTGATACCATGGTTGATACATGGAGCATAAGCGATGATTAGGGATGGACCTGGATATGCTTCAGCTTCTGCCAATGCTTTCATCAATTGGTTCATGTCAGCACCCATACCAACTTGAGCCACATAGATGTTGCCATACGTCATAGCAATCATACCAAGGTCTTTTTTGTTTGTACGTTTACCTTGCGCAGCGAATTGAGCAACCGCACCTACGCGAGTAGATTTAGATGCTTGACCGCCAGTGTTGGAGTATACTTCTGTATCGAATACGAATACGTTAACGTCTTCGCCGGAAGCCAATACATGGTCAAGACCACCGAAACCGATATCGTATGCCCAACCGTCACCACCGAAGATCCATTGGGAACGTTTAACAAGGTATTGTTTTTTAGCCAATACTTCTTTTACAGCTTCTGTTTGTTCTACTTTGGAAAGAGCGTCGATTACAGCTTTAGCGCGATCACGAGTACCTTCACCTTGAAGACGTTTTTCTAACCATAAGTCAAGAACTTGTTTCGTTGCTTCATCAGCAGTTTCAGCGATAGAAGCTACAGTTTCAGCTAATTGTGTACGGATTTTCTCAGTACCGATGAACATACCATAACCGAACTCAGCGTTATCCTCAAATAAGGAGTTAGCCCATGCAGGACCTTGGCCTTGTTGGTTTTTAGTGTATGGAGATGCTGGCATAGATGCACCCCAAATAGAGGAACAACCTGTTGCATTGGCAATCATCATACGGTCACCGAACAATTGAGTAATCAATTTAGCATATGGAGTTTCACCACAACCTGCGCAAGCGCCGGAGAACTCAAGCAATGGAGTTTTGAATTGGGAACCTTTTACAGTTTCTTGTTTCATTGGGTGAGATTTGGTAGGCAATGCTACACCATAATCCCAAGCTGGAGCAAATTCTAATTCGCCATCGATAGGGCGCATTTCGATTGCTTTTCCTTTAGGAGCTGGACAGATGTTTACGCAGTTACCGCAACCTAAGCAGTCTAATGGAGATACTGCAATACGGAATTGCAATTCGCCTTTCGTCATCATTTCTGGAATTGTTTCGAAGTTTTCAGGACCCGCTGCTGCTTCTTCTGCTGTCGCTAAGATAGGACGGATAGTCGCATGTGGACATACGAAGGAACATTGGTTACATTGGATACAGTTTTCTTTGATCCAGTGAGGAACGAATAATGCTGCACCACGTTTTTCGAAAGCTGCAGTACCAGAAGGTAATGTACCATCTTCATAGCCTGTGAAAGCAGATACTGGTAGATCATAACCAGCTTGTGCATTAACAGGTTTAGCGATATTAGCTACATAGCTTGGGCAAGTTGTGCAAGTAGTTTTCTCGAAAGTATCTTCAGAATCTTTTGCATCTTTCCATGCTGCTGGCACTTCTACTTTTACAAGAGCACCAACACCTTCATCAACAGCTTTGTTGTTCATTGCAACAACGTCAGCACCTTTTTTACCATATGTTTTTTCAATAGAGTCTTTTAAGTACTCTACTGCTTTATCGATAGGAATGATTGTATCTTCAGTCAATTTGAAGAACGCAGCTTGTGTAACCATGTTAATACGGCCACCCAAACCAATTTCAGCTGCAATTTTCGCTGCATTGATGATGTAGAAATTCAATTCTTTTTCAGCAATTGTACGGCGAAGTTTTGCTGGTAATTTTTCTGCCAATTCTTCTGGAGACCAAGTACAGTTCAATAAGAATGTACCGCCTTTTTTAATACCACGAAGAAGATCATATTCATGAACATAAGATTGACGATGACAAGCAATGAATTCTGGCTCTGTTACCAAGTATGGTTTGTTAATTGGGTTTTTACCAAAACGTAAGTGAGACATTGTCACACCACCAGATTTTTTGGAGTCATAGTCAAAGTATGCTTGTGCATACATATCTGTATGGTCACCGATGATTTTAATAGCAGATTTGTTTGCACCTACAGTTCCGTCAGAACCGAAGCCCCAGAATTTACATCCAGTTAAACCTTCAGTTTTTACAGATACGCCTTCAGCACGGTTCAAGGATAAGTTAGTTACGTCGTCATTGATACCCAATGTGAAGAAACGTTTGCCAGCTTCTGCTAACATGTTATCAAATACTGCTACAAGGTCAGCTGGGATAACGTCTTTAGAAGAAAGACCATAACGACCGCCGAATACTTTAGCATTGATATTGTGTTGAACAAGTGCTGCTTGCACATCTAGGAATAAAGGTTCAGCTAAAGCACCTGGTTCTTTTGTACGGTCTAATACTGCCACGCGTTCTACAGTTTTAGGAAGAGCTGCTACAAAACGGTCTGTTGAGAACGGACGGAATAAGTGAACTTGTACGAAACCAACTTTACGACCTTGTGCACGTAAGTAATCTACAGTTTCAGTAGCTACTTGCGCAGAGGAACCCATTGTTACGATTACGTCAGTTGCATCTTCAGCACCATAGTAGTTAAACAATTGGTAGTTACGACCAGTAATTTTGTTGATTTCATGCATGTAATGTTCTACTACATTTGGAACTTCTAAATAGAATGGGTTAGAAGCTTCACGATGTTGGAAGTAGATATCAGGGTTTTCAGCAGTACCACGAGTCACAGGAGCATCTGGATTCAACGCACGTTGACGGAATGCTTCTAAAGCGTCTTGGTCTACTAAAGGTTTTAATTCATCATATTCTAATACTTCGATTTTTTGGATTTCGTGAGAAGTACGGAAACCGTCGAAGAAGTTGATGAAAGGAACGCGAGTTTTTAACGCTGTTAAATGCGCAACTGGAGCAAGATCCATAACTTCTTGTACAGAGGATTCTGCTAACATAGCACAACCAGCAGCACGAGCTGCCATAACGTCTTGATGATCACCAAAGATAGACAACGCTTGCGCTGCAATAGCACGAGCTGCTACATGGAATACCCCTGGAAGTAACTCACCAGACACTTTGTACAAGTTAGGTAACATCAATAATAGACCTTGAGAAGATGTGAAAGTAGTTGTCAATGCACCCGCTTGTAAAGAACCGTGAACTGCTGCTGCAGCACCCGCTTCGGATTGCATTTCAACAACCTGTACAGTATGACCGAACAAGTTTTTACGGCCTTGTCCTGCCCATTCATCCACATGTTCTGGCATTGGAGAAGATGGAGTGATTGGATAAATCGCTGCCACTTCAGAAAAACCATACGCTACGTGAGCTGCAGCTTGGTTGCCGTCCATAGTTTTCATTTTACGCATGTTAAAATAGCCTCCTTAAAGCAAATAAAAATTAACACTTGTAGTTACATACAAAATAGGGGGATGTATACAGCCTCTTATCCTTGCACTCGCAGGACGAGTCCTCCCCTCGTGAGTATCAAAATGTTTTTGAAATATGAATCATTTATTTCTAAAAAGATTGCATATGTTGCAAAAATGTAATAATATATAAGTTATATAGTACCTCTTTGCAAATTTGTGAAGTAGTAACTCTACTTCATGAACAAATTGATATAGCCTTATGGTTTCATTATACATTGAGAACGAGAACTTCGCAATACCATATACACTATATCTATTGCTAATTATGCGATTATCATTTTACATTTACACATGCTTTATTGCTTAAATAGCATACTAAAAAAGAGGGCTTTTGTTATTACCATATTTAAGAGGTGCATTATGGACTTTCATCACTTAAAATACTTCGTAGAAGTAGCGGATCAAAAAAGTTTCAGTAAGGCCGCGAGAAATCTTCACATTTCACAATCTGCTATCAGCCGTACTATAAAAGCTCTGGAAGATGAGCTAGGTGTTGTATTATTCATTCGTAATGCAAAATCTGTTGAAATGACTGACGGTGGCACCATCTTTTTAACACATGCTAAACGTGTAGTCTTTATGTTCGAGCATCTAAAAATCGACTTTGAAAACGAATTCCGCTTAGAGCAAGGATCTGTTCTCATCGGTTTACCGCCTGTAACAGATGCTCCTATCTTCGCTCAATTGTTAGGTGAGTTTAAACAAACTTATCCTCAAATCGAATTAGAACTTTATGAACATGGGTCTAAAAAAATAGAAATCTCTGTACAGGAAGGTCTAATTGATGTTGGTATTATCTGTACTAAACCAAACGCCAAAGAATTTGATTCTTTCTATTTAACAAGCGATCCTTTGAGCGTTATCTTGCCAAAAGATAATCCATTAGCGCAAGAGGAATCCATTTCTCTTGATCAGTTATCAGATCAACCTTTCGTATTACATAAAGATGACTTTAATCTTCATGATGAGATTGTGAAGTCTTGTAAATCTGTTGGCTTCCAACCGCATATTGTATTTGAAACTAGTCAACGTGATTTGATGTTACAAACCGTAGCCGCTCACTTAGCTATCGCCTTATTGCCTAGTCGCCTATGCCCTACGGAAGATGAAAACACAAAAGTAGGGTCTAGCGTGGTAGTACGTCCTTTAGTAAACCCTGAAATTATGCATACCTTACATGTGATTTGGAAAAAAGGACATTATCTATCTCATGCGTCCCGTTTGTGGTTGGACTTTGTGATGGCCCGCTTGCCATTGATTCCTGGCGACACCCATGATGAAACAGCTGAGTAACCTACTTCTGAAAGTAGGCACTCTCCTACGTAAGCCCCTGTTCTGGATTATCCTCTACGTACTAAGCAGTACCTATTGGATGGTATCTCAACAACTAGAAATCGACGCACTGAAAGAACGCATCGACACAGAACACACCATGGAACATAACGATACCTTTCACTATCGCTTAACTAACCTAGAAAACATTAGTAACTCTCACGGAGATAGACTAAAAGAACTAGAACGAGACAATTGGCAACTCAAACGCTTTGCCAACCAACACCAGTTCCGCATCATGCAACTCGAATGGGAACACCCCAACATCGAGGCTCCAGAACCAAGCAAATCCACACCAGTGAAAATCCCATTCAAAGCAAACCCAACCAACGTCCCAGACGTTAAAAAATAAAATCTACTTATCAAATATGGTGGATGCTCATATAAAAAGTTCTTAGCACTAGCTACTTAAATAGCTAGTGCTATTTTTTACTTAATAAACAATACACAAAGGACGGCTCTATAATAAATGTTGGGGCTACTCATATAAGAGTAGCTGCCAACATTCTTT
>UQVF01000062.1 GCA_900544365.1 uncultured Veillonella sp.
TTTTTTGGGTCTATAATTTTTGTCGTGGGTAAGACCATAGGTAAAAACAGGAAAAATAAAAAATCATCTAAATAGTGCTGTGAATTTTTTGGTAAAATCTAGATCAATTCGTGTATTTTTAGGGTAAAATTCACACCACTCAATTGAAAGTTACTCAAATTAGATGAAATATTTCTTTCTGAAAACGTGGGGAAACATTGATATTAAGCATATATTTAAATTCATTCAAATACGAGATGTTCGAACCAGGTCTTAAAAAAGCTCGTAAAGCATCTCAATTCTCCAAACGTTAATTTGGCGATTACAGAGCCCAGTATCCTTTGTGGTGCTGGTTTTTTTGTTGCCTCTGGAGGATATGTGTTACTAAAGGAAGGAATGATACGGTATGGATAAACTAGTAAGAGTAATAGGCGTTGTAGTCGTGGCACTTATTATTTGGTATCTGCCACACACACCAGAAATTTCTGCTCAAGGATGGCATTTATTAGCTATCTTTACAGCCACAATTGTAGGATTTATATTACGACCTTATCCAACGGGTGTGATGGCTTTTATGGGATCTGCTGCGGCAGTGGCTACTAGCTCAATTAAAATGAATGAAGCTTTATTGGGCTATGCAGAACCCAATGTATGGCTCATTGTGTCCCATTTTCTTTTCTAGAGGAATCATCAATTCAGGTCTAGGTCGACGTATTGCGTACACCTTAATTCATTGGTTTGGTACTAGCACATTACGGTTGGCGTATGCGTTAGCTATGACCGACTTAATTATTTCTCCAGCGACACCATCTAATACAGCCCGTGGAGGTGGTATTATTTACCATATTGTGCAGAATATTTCCATGGCCTTTGATTCTAGACCAGGTGAAACGGCACGCCGTATGGGAGCATACTTGATGACGACGGCCCACACGGTAAATGCGTGTACAGTAACCGTATTCTTGACAGCTTGTAGTGGTAATCTATTGATTACGTCTTTAGGGGCAAAATTATTTGGCTACACTGTAACGTGGTGGGAGTGGTTTTTAGCAGGCGCCTTACCAGGATTGCTTAGTATGGTCATCATGCCTTGGTTTATTTACAAAATTTACCCGCCTGAAATTAAGGAAACGCCAGAAGCTCCAGCTATGGCTCGTGAAGAGTTAAATAAACTAGGCCCTATCACGTTGATGGAAAAAAAGGTGGCGGCCATTTTCGCGGTAGCTATTTTATTGTGGTCTACTACGACAATTACTGGATTACATGCAACGGTTATTGCTGTTATGGCGGTATTAGCCTGTGTTATTAGTGAATGTCTTACATGGGATGATATTTTGAAAGAATCCACTGGTTGGGATATTTTGATTTGGATGGGTACTTTAGTTGGTATGGCTAGATTACTTGGTAAATTAGGTGTAGTAGCTGTGTTTGCGAAATTTGTGGGCGCTATGCTAGGGGGGATGTCTTGGGAGTGGGCAGCGTTAATTATTTCTCTAGTTTTTGTATATTCACAATATTTCTTTGCTAGTGGAACTGCTCGTATTACTGCATTATTTTCTGCTTTTGCAGCTATCTTAATTGCTTTAGGAGCGCCTATTCCTTATGCAATTTTGATGTTTGGGTTGATGAATAGTCCAGGTTGTACGTTGACGCATTATAGTTCAGGGGTAACACCGATTTTCTTTGGTAGTCACTATGTGCCACAAGTGACGTGGTGGAAAGTAGGATTTTATATTTCCGTATTGAATTATATCTTCCATTTCTTCTTTGGTAATTTGAGCATGAAGTTATTTGGAATCATATAAGGATTAGAAGTATATAAGGTTTAATGAAGGTTGTACTAAATGACATTTGTTCATTTTAGTACAACCTTTTTAGTTTTTAGCAAAAGTAGAAATGCTTATATAAGAGTAGTTATGACTTTGGTTATAAAGGAATTGAACATTGAAATTGATAATTAAGAAATAGACCATCTTTATTAGAATAGCTAATTCAGATATAAGATTTGATAATAAATCAAATTATTATATTTTTAATAATGATACTTATTGAAAATGTTCGTTCTTTCATGTATAATAATGATAATGATAATGAAAGAAATATCCGTCCAAGAGGTACTTATGAAAATAGATAAACGAACAGGCAAACGTTGGAAAATTGCCGAAAATCAAGAAGAAGTAGAATCTCAATTGACCTCTGGATTAGCAGTACATCCTATCGTTTCTCATTTGTTGGCGAATCGTGGGATTACCACTGTAGAAGAAGGTCGAACATTCTTATATAGCACGATGGATGATTTATTAGATCCTTTTATGTTAAAAGGTATGGCACAGGCTGTAGATGAAATTGAAAGAGTCTTAGCTATGAATGGATCCATTGTGATTTACGGAGATTATGATGTGGATGGTATTACCGCTACATCACTAATGTACCGATTTTTTTCGAGCTTAAATGCGAATGTAACGTATTATATCCCAGAGCGACAAAGCGAAGGGTATGGATTGAATTTAGAAGCCTTAGAATACTTAATTTCTAAAAAAACAGATTTGATTATTTCTGTAGATTGCGGTATTAGCTCGTATGATATTGTAGAGGCTGTGCGAGATCGGGTGTCTATGATTATTACAGACCACCATACAGCACCACCAAAGATACCAAGGGCTACAGCCGTAGTTAACCATAAACAACCAGATTGCCCATATACAGATAAAAATTTATCCGGTGTAGGTGTGGCATTCAAGGTTTGCCAAGCCTTGTGGAAACGTCGCACTGGGGAAGAGTATCGTGAAGACTTAGATATTGTAGCCTTGGGAACTGTAGCAGATGTAGTCCCTTTAGTAGGGGAAAATCGGATTATTGTTCGTGAAGGTTTACGTAAAATGACAGAATCTCCTAATGTGGGGATTCAATCCTTAGTGCAAGTGGCTGGCTTAGAGGGGAAAGCCTTATCAGCAGGACACATAGGATTCACCTTAGCCCCACGATTAAATGCAGCAGGACGTGTGACCCATGCGACAAGGGCGGTAGAGTTACTGATTACTGCAGATCCTTCCGAAGCGATTGAAATTGCAGAAGAATTGCAGGAAACAAATACGGAGCGACAACAGATTGAACGAGCTATTTTTGAAGAGGCCTATCAGTCGGTATTGGCACAAGGAACATTAGCCGATCAATGTATTGTGGTGGCTGGTGAAGGATGGCATCCTGGAGTTATCGGTATCGTTGCTTCACGTTTGGTAGAAGCCTTTTACAAGCCGACTATGGTGATCAGCATCAATGATGGTATAGGAAAGGGATCTTGTCGGAGTATTGATCATTGTAATATGTATGATATGTTGACCTATGCAGGGGATACATTAATTCAATTTGGGGGTCATGCACAGGCTGCAGGATTTAGTGTAAAAGCGGAAAATATTGATGCTTTGCGAGAAAAGGCAAGTGAGTTTTGTCGTAAGACCTTAACGGAAGAAGATTATATTCCTATCGTAGATATTGATGGGGCTATGCATAGTGATGATATTAGTATTGATCTTATTGATCAGATTGCTACATTGGAGCCATATGGTATGGGAAATAGTACCCCCGTCTTTGCAATTCCACAGATTCGTGTACAGAATCTGTATCCTATGGGCTTTCAAAAAAATCATTGTAAGATTATTCTACAAGGTCAACAGGGCCCTATTGATGCGGTGGCTTGGCAAGGGGAACATTATATGCAAGAAATCTTTGCTGATGACCCTGTAAAAGTAGCCTTTTCCTTGCAGAAAAATGAATGGCAAGGTGTGGTGACGCCACAGCTTATTGTGCAAGACTTGGAGCCGCTTTCACAGCAACGAGAACGATTAGAAGTAGATAGTTTGCGTAAATTGTATACGGTGGTGAAACAAATTTTCCGATCTCCCACAGCACCGAAATATATTGTAGAACGAGAAACATTGGAAAGCCGACCACAAGAGATGACTTCTAGAGAAGCTATTCTTGCCCTTGAAGTGTTTAAGGAATTAGGCATTTTGAAAGAAGAAGTATTAGAAGATGGACGTCATGTATATCGCTGGGTGAATGTGCAACAAAAGTTGGAACTTCATACATCCTTGACGTTTATGACATATAGTCAGGAGGGAGCATAATGGTAAGTACTATAAAT
This sequence comes from uncultured Veillonella sp., assembly GCA_900544365.1. Lineage (GTDB taxonomy): Bacteria > Bacillota > Negativicutes > Veillonellales > Veillonellaceae > F0422. Next base: position 4,124 of record UQVF01000062.1, read on the forward strand.
ACCCCTCAGGAGCATACATTTAATAAAGAACGAGAATATGGACAATTTATGGACCGTGTTCGGTCCTATTTACCAGAAGAAGACTGGCCAGTCATAGAGCGTGCGTTTACACTGGCAGATAAAGCCCATGCATCGCAAAAACGGGCTTCTGGAGAACCGTATATCTTACACCCATTAGGGGTTGCCACTATATTGAGCGAACTACAAATTGATCGATCTACCTTGGTATCTGCTTTATTACATGATGTAGTGGAAGATACGGAGATAAGCTTAGAGGAAATAGAAGAACAATTTGGACCAGAAGTGGCGTTCTTGGTGGATGGGGTTACAAAACTGAATCAATTTCAGTACCAAACGAAAGAAGAACAGCAAATTGAAAATTATCGGAAGATGATTTTAGCCATGGCAAAAGATGTGCGTGTAGTGGTCATCAAATTAGGGGACCGCTTGCACAATATGCGTACCTTAAAGCATATGCGGCCTGATAAACAACAGCGCATTGCCCAAGAAACATTAGAAATTTTTGCGCCATTAGCACATCGCTTAGGTATTTTTAATATTAAATGGGAACTAGAGGACTTATCGTTCCGTTATTTAGAACCAGAAAAATATTATGACCTAGTACAACAGATGAGTGAAAAACGACAAGCTCGTGAGGATATCGTAAATGATACGATGAATACTTTGAAAGATGCTTTGGAACGTGCTCATATTAAAGCAGATGTAAAAGGTCGTCCAAAACACTTTTATAGTATTTATAAGAAAATGAAAAAGGACAATCGAGATTTATCGCAAATTTACGATTTGTATGCAGTGCGTGTCATCGTAGATACAATTCCAGATTGCTATGCCGTGTTAGGTACAGTACATAGTTTGTGGAAACCGTTGCCGTATCGCTTTAAAGATTATATTGCGATGCCGAAGTCGAATATGTATCAATCCTTGCACACCACCGTCATCGGCACAAAAGGTCAGCCTGTAGAAATTCAAATTCGTACCTGGGATATGCATCGTGTGTCTGAATATGGTGTAGCCGCTCATTGGCGCTATAAAGAGGGCAATAAAGGAAAGGCAGAAGCTGATTTTGATGCAAAGGTAGGCTGGATTCGTCAAGTTCTTGAGTGGCAGGATGCCAGTGATCCAAAAGAATTATTGAATGCATTAAAACTAGATGTTTTTACAGGAGAAGTGTTCGTCTTTACTCCAAAAGGTGACGTTATGAAGTTGCCGAAAGGCACAGTGCCACTGGATTTTGCTTATCGTGTTCATACCGATGTGGGGAATAAATGCGTAGGAGCCAAAATTAATGGCAAGATTGTTCCTTTGGATTATGAATTACAAAATGGGGATATCGTTGAAATCGTTACTTCTAAAAATGGGAAACCACGGTTAGACTGGTTAAATATCGTTGGCTCTACGGAAAGTAAGACAAAGATTCGAAACTGGTTTAAGCGAGAAAATAAAGAAGAAAATATCGTCAAAGGTAAAGAACTATTAGAAAAAGAAGCGAAACGCTTAGGCTATGATTGGAAAGACTTAACAAAAAATGGTCGCCTAGAAAAGATTGGAAAATCTTTGAATGCTGGCGGCGAAGCTGAGCTGTACTCTGCAGTTGGATTTGGTGGACTTTCAGTGAATACAGTATTGCTCAGATTAGTGGACATTCATAAGCAGGAAGTGGCTAAGGAAGAGCAGCGAAAAGATACGATGGCTGTCATCGATCGCCTTAAAGTACATCAAGGAAAATCTAGGAAAAGTAGCAGTGGTGTTCTTGTGAAAGGCGAAGCCGGTGTGATGGTTCGTATGGCTCGTTGTTGTAACCCAGTACCCGGTGACGATATTATTGGTTATATTACGAGAGGCCGAGGTGTTTCTGTACATCGTGCAGATTGTACCAATATTGGTCATACCCCAGATGATTTACATCGTATGATTGAGGTTGATTGGGAAGGAGCTACACAGGATCAATTCCAAGTAAGTGTGTCCGTGCATGCCTATGATCGCAGTGGGTTGTTGATGGAAGTGATGGCAGTATTGTCAGAAATGAAAATTAACATTTCTAATATCAATGCCAAGACAGATAACTCAAAAGATGTGACTATTCAATTAATGCTAGATATTAAGGATTTATCGCAACTAGATTATGTGATGACGAAGTTACGTCGAGTGAAAGATGTATATTCAGTCCATCGAGGAGGAAAAGCATGAGAGCCGTTGTACAACGTGTAAGTTCTTCTTCGGTTACCGTAGATGGGTCTGTTATTAGTAGTATAAAGCAAGGTCTTCTAGTGCTAGTAGGTGTAACAGAGACGGATACAACAGAGGATGTGAAATACATCTGTGATAAGGTCAGTTACTTACGTATCTTTGAAGATGAACAGGATAAGATGAACCTATCTGTATTAGATGTAGGTGGTGAGGTGTGCGTAGTGTCGCAATTCACCCTCTACGGAGATGCGCGCAAGGGTCGTCGACCAAACTTTATGAAAGCAGCATCACCAGAGATGGCAGAGCGCTTATATCTGGAGCTAGTAGAGGCTTTCAAAGGAAGAGGTTTAATAGTGAGTACAGGTCAATTTCAAGCTCATATGCAAGTATCATTAGTCAATGATGGACCTGTGACGATTCTGTTAGATAGTAGTAAAGAATTTTAATGGAGTTACTAGATGAAGTTATATTATATGCCTTTAGGATCCTATGGAACCAATTGTTATATCGCACATAATGAAGCAGATAATACATGCCTTGTCACTGACCCAGGTGATGAAGGGGAGAAGCTAAAAGAAATTCTAGACAGTCACGAGTTTAAGGTGCAAGGTATTTTATTGACTCATGGCCACAGTGATCATATTGGGGCAGTACAAACATTGGTGGATGCGTACCATGTACCGGTGTATATTCACGAAGGGGATGCGGAGTATTTAACGAATCCAGAAGTGAATTTGAGCGCTTACTCTGGTCGATTCATTACTGCGAAAGTAGATGATGTGCGATATGTGAAAGAAGGAGATACCATTTCATTAGGCGATACGACATTTACGGTGATAGAAACACCGGGGCATACGCCAGGTGGTGTGTGTTATTATACAGAGGGAACTTTGTTAGCCGGTGATACCTTATTCCAAGGGTCAGTGGGTAGAACAGATTTTCCCAATGGTGATTTTGAACAGTTGAGTAAAGGGATTAAAGAAAAACTTTACACGTTACCAGATGATACAAAGGTCTATCCAGGTCATGGAGGGCAAACTACCATTGGTGACGAAAAGCAATCTAATCCGTTTGTACGGTAGGTGATAGGATGGGAAATAAATCCATACAGTATTGGTTGCGTTGCATTTTGCTGGTCTTGGCTAGTATAGGCTTGTTAATCGCCTTACCAGTGGTGATTCCTTTGATTATTGCGGTTATATTAACATTGCTGTTATGGCCATTAGTCAATATGACACAAACCTATGCAAGACGATATTGGAAACAATGTCCACGATGGATTGCTATCATTCCATCATTTATCGTGGTAGCGTTGATTTCTACATTGTTAGTACGGTATGTAATGCTACCAGTAATTGGTGAATTAACTAAATTATTAATCAATTTACCCTATGTATTAGATCAATTTGTAGCAGTGGTGAAAGGATTACAAGGTATCGATGGGGAAAGTATTATACCTCATCAATTTGATGGAATCATCAATACTACTTTGATAAAAATTGGTAATTATGGTGTGGACTTAGCACAACGTGGTGTACTGGCCATCGTGTCCTTTGCTAGCACCTTATTACAATTATTGTTAGTGCCGATTTTGACATTCTACTTACTGAAAGATGGTCGTAGTATTAAACGGGCAGTATTAAATATTTTTTCTAGTCCTACATCAGCCCATTTAGAAGAAGTAGTGAATGATATTCTCCGCACATTAGGGGGATATTTACGAGGTCAATTATTACTGGCGAGTAATATGTTTTGCCTTACCTTTATCGTATGTTATTTCTACGATTTACCATATCCCCTTGTATTGGCTGTGTTAGCGGGTATTGCAGAATGGATCCCTATTATTGGACCATTTATTAGTGCAGCACCAGCCATTATTTTAGCTGCTGTTATCAGCGGCCCTCTAGCAGTGAAAGTTGCT
>UQVF01000063.1 GCA_900544365.1 uncultured Veillonella sp.
TATAGGCAAGTATTAAAATAATCTCTACACCATATTTCTTAATATATCCAATCATGTCTATAGCACTCATATAACATCTTATAATATCAACTTCCATGCCAATCCATCAGAAGAAAATTGATTTCATCTATACTTTTGAAAGTTTAAATTTCCGACAACCTGCACAAGATATATATACTTTCAATACAAACAGAACCATAAAAGATATATTTCAAAATATAACGCACTCTATTGGTGAGGGATGATAACAATTCCTCATGTACCCAATAGTAGTAACCTATAATAGTGTAAGTTATTAATAATAAGGAGTTCCATTTAATCCAAACATCTATAAATCCAAATCGAATTAATGTACCAAAAGAGACAGAGAAAATTAATACTCGTAAAATATGAATCCCTATATTGGTTAACACATTATATCTTTTGTTATTGTGTTTAAACCAATATATACATAATGGAATCAATCCAATGCAATTATAAAACAAAAATAGCATATCCTCGTCATTAGCGCCATAGCTTTCTAGCGTACGAAGTGTAGTTTTAATAATTTCATGCATTGGTATCCTCTTTCAGTAAATAACCTAACTTTTTTCTCATCTTAATGATAAAGCCATCATTTGACTCCGCTACTATAAAACATAATAGATGAAGAGGTATAATAAAAATAGTTGTTGCCCAAATGATTGGAATATTCATTGCTCTGAACCGTTTTATAGTGAATATAAACAGCATATAATGAGAGCCACATACAATGATGGCGAATAATAAAGCAATAATATCAACCTCTGCTCCATTTTTTTCTAAAATAAGTGCAGAAATCCCTAGTAGCCATGACCATAACATTATCCATCCAAGACTTTTATTATAACCCTTTAGTGAAAGTGATGTATATGGATTAAAGTTATCTTTTATTCTCTTCATGATCATCTATTATATTCCTCCTTTAATTCACTTACTTCATCTTCTAATAACTCTTTCCCCTTTTTTCACCATAAAATCTATCTTTCATTGCTGTAGTGTTAAAATTTATATACCCTTCGCCTCCAGATCCTACATATGCACCTCCACCTATATCAAAGATCGTATCATCAAGCCCAGTATATAATGAAGCACCGCTTACTTTATTAAATGATCTTGATAGATAAATATTAACTGTCGTTTCATTATCTCTAATGTTACGCGCATTTGCCACATTAACTACATTTGCTCCTAAAGAATAATTTTCAGTTACTCCTGCACCAGCCCCTATTTTAGAAATAATTGCTAACCCTTTGCGACTTGTATCATAATCAAGATGCGATGAGGCGCCTACATTCCCTCTCACAGGCCCTATTTTTCCATTTATTCCTAGACCAACACCTATGCCACCATTTACCCAAACCATATCTCTTTTAGGTAACTTATCTGCATATTCTTCTAAAATTCGAATCATCTCTCCAGTTAAACCATTCTCATAATTATAGCTATAATTTAACCCTAATATGCGAGCTGATTCTTCTAGTTCATCAATCATTTGAGGTTCAGCTGCATCTGATAGGTATTTATTGTTATTACTAATAATAATTGCAGATTCAAGCACTTTGATAATACCATCTTTATGGTATCTTCTATTATTATCTACAAGATACCTATAAATTGCATCTTCATAATAACTTTGTTGATAATTTGACAATCCATTCCACTTAACTCCATAATGACTAATACTCCCACCTAGTTCTCCAGTTCCTCCAGCAAGTTTATCTGTTGCATATCCCAAGGCATATTCTAGCCATTGTGCTTTTGCTGGATCACCATTAGATGCTTCTAATATAGCTGGTGCTAGGAGTTCAGATAGTCCACCTGCTACAGTGCCTACACGTGTATTACCATTCACCATATTTGCACTTATATTGCCCACTAATGCATGTAAAGCCACTTTTTCTGATGAGCCTTCCTTCCAACCTGCCATATCAGAGATATGATGAATCGCTTCATTGGCATATTTGTTAAATAATTTAGTTAGTTCTTGTCGTTCTTGTATGTCTTGTTTGTTGAAAATAGTATCCAATGCTTGAAGGCTATGATTAATATCTCTATGAATTTGACTTACATCTACCTTGGGATTCTCTACATCAATCATTCCAGGTGCAATAGCAGATTTTGTCACACTGTAAGCTTCTTTTCTTTCACCAGGCATCATATTTGGTAATAGGCCTACTTGATTATGCAAGCTATTAACATACTTAAGGTGGCTTGTATAGTCCTTATCTTGATTCAACTGTTGTAAGTGTTGTATCTTAGCTGGAATGCTAAGATTTTTATCTGTGACTATAGCATTCTTTCTATCTCTAATGTGCTCCAAAGACTTCCTATATTGTACGTCAGATAGATACGACACCCCCTTAGACCCATAGGTATACTTCGCCGTATTCTCCATATCCTTCATAACTAGGTATTTTGTTTTTAATGTATTCGTATCTGTTTTACTAGATAACAGAGCCCCTTCTAATGTGGTCGTATTGCCTACGGATATGTTGAATCCTGTATGTCCTGCATAGAGTCCAGACTGGTGGATCACAGAGGTGTATTTGCTATCTATATCAGTCCGTTGCAAGGAGCTTTGTAATGATTTGAATGCCCCTTTTTTAGATAGGCTAAGTCCCATACCACCTGATGAAGTATGGTCTGTATAATCATGTGTATCCTGTACAGAGTGAATCTCTAAATTACCACCAATATTTGCTTGGATAGCCTCCCCTTTAAGAACACCATCTTTGATATGTACATCCTGTTTTGTGTTCACTCCAAGGGTGTTCCTTGCAGTTATGTTTGATGGATCATGAACTATATCTGTACCTGCTATATTTCCTTTACTACCACTGGCATTGACGGATATATCGGAGAATCGGTGTTGTAATACATCATAGGAAATACCAAGAGATCCTTGTTTCTGTTTCATACTCTGTGTCATCTTAGAGGCCGTTTCTTTGCCCTTCACATAGATACTGTTCGCAGAATCTAAGGTAATGTCCTTGCCTTGTACATCACTTCCTTCTATGCGAAGGTCGTCTTTCTTAGTAGTAACACGAATATGTCCATCGGACACAACGGTCGATCCTTTTGCTATCTTACTATCTACATTCGTAGAAGCTTCACTTCGTTCTGTGCCTAAAGATAGATTGAGGTGTAAACTCTTGGCTTGGTCTTTCAGTTTAGATTTTTCTAAAGATGTCTTAGCATCATCATAGGTTTTGTAGGCTAATAAGGCTTGCAATCGTTCATCTTTTACAGTGCGTGCTCGTGTAAGTGTACCTACTGCATTGGTTGTAGTATCTACTAAGCGATTCGACAATGAGAGAGTAAGCCCACTTTTAGAAAATCTGTGTGTTTCTCCTGTATGAGATGTGGTATAACCATTACGGATTGTCACACCAGAGCCTTGGACCTGAATATCCCCTTTAGATGCTACATCACTAGCTTCTACTTGTGTAGTACCTGTAGCACCTAAGGTGACAGAACCAAAGCGACTTCCAATCACACTGCCTTTGGCTACACTACTCTTAGCATCATAGGTATCTCTTTGTCTTTGTGTTCCAACGGTAATACTAAGCCTACCATTACCAAAGATACCAGATTTACGTACTTCTTCACGATGAGTGGCTATAGATTCTTCAGGAGTTGAATTAAAGTTTCTTTTCCCGGATTTATAACGTTTTCATTTAATTATACAGTAACAAAAATAGTAAAATTAGTATCTTTTAATCAATATCTATCCTTTAGACTTGATTATTGTGTCAACACAAGAATACTCACTGCGTTGGAGACCAAACAGCAATTCCCCTAGCTCTATCTCTTTTTTCCTTTCTTCTCCAACTACGTCTATATATACCTTATAATTTATTTCTTGTTGTCTATCATATCCTAGACGGTCCAATATATCTATAGCTTCATAATAAAGCTTTGTAGTGAAATCAAATAACACCTCTGCATCGTCGCCAAAAACATTTCTTTTGATAGTTATTATATTAAACTCATTGTCCTTAACAGTTATTGTTTGTTGTACCTGTATATAAAACGTTTTTATATAAAACGATACATATATATATGTTGCTGAAACTACTTGAATATCTCCTTCATTAGTGCAATAAGTACCTATATGCCATACATGACTTTGTTCTTTATCTGGTAGCCTCCCCCCTCCATATTCTTTACATAAGGAATCTAATTCTTCAATTGCTTGAGAGTGCATACATCTAGAAATATATTCATCCACAACATACTCCTCATCTATAAATTTACTGTGATTCACTAAATGTATGATTTCTTCTGCAATATTAGTTAAAGATTGATCAATATCCTTTGCAATTTTACCGTTAGAATCAACAAGTTCTTCGCCGTAACACAATATATATCCTAAATAGTGTTGGCATCCTAAAAATTCCTCACCTGACCTTGATTCATCCATGGGCACTAAAGAAACCCTTTCGTGTATATCAACAGTAGAAATGTTACTATAACAATTTAATTTCAATAATTCTTCAATATATTGTCTTTCCTTTAAGTAATCATAAAAAACATCTTTTGTAGTTATTGCATATAAGCTAAGGCTATTGAAAAGTATGCCATACTTTTTACGATTACTTAAAATCGCTTCATATTCATAATAAATTTCATAACATGGGGACTTAGGATAAACCTTAACCTTCATAGTTGTCACAAATGTATCACAATCATTAAGAGTTAATTTTTGACGTCCATATTGTATAAGTAGTTCTGGACCAAAACTATTTACTATATGATTTTTAAGTTTACAGTCTGAATACAAAAAATCAAACGACTTGTAATTTTCTACTTGATTCATTATTTCTTTCTTACTTATAATGCATTGATTAAAGGAATCTTTATTTTTCATTATAATACCTCATCGAATTCTTAAAACCCGATTTTTCTTTTGTTTATTTTGTGGAATTAAATCGATATTTACCTCATCAATATGTTTCATATTTCTATCAAACTTTTCAAATCTGCCGTGCATTGTATCTATTGTATAATAAAATCCATTATTATCTTTATATACTATTCTACCATCTAATGACCTTCCTACTTTTTCCCATCCATAATCTGAAGCAATTTCTTTTAACTTAGTAAATACTGTTCCTATTCTTTCTTCTACTGGCATTTTAGAAATTGCTTTTTCAAACTCTTGAGCTCTTGAATCACTAGGTTGTAATGACTCTATTCCATCATTTTTACTATTCGTACTCCGTTTTATATATAATGTATTAAGATTATGATTTATCTCTCCAGAAAATTTCTTTAATGAAAGTAAACCGTGTGTAGTAGAAATAATACCTTCAGCACTATATCCTAATGCTGCTCGTCCATAATTTAAATTACCAATAGATCCTACATGTGATTTATAAAAACCACTAGCTACTTCAAATCCACCTTGTGCTCCCCCAACTATATTTCCTATAACTTTACCAGCTAAGTATTCTGTACTATTCGATGAAATAGGATTAATTTCAAGAACATTTTTAGCTACAGAATGACCTACTCCATAGCCTACAACATCATCATATCCTTTTACTGATCCTGCAAGAATTTCTATTGTTTTGGTTAAAATAGGACTCGAAGCTTGACGATTAGCAGCAAAAGCTCTTCCATTGTAAGTAACATAGTTGACCTCTTCACCATCCCACTCCGTTTTTTGAACATTCCACCCATGATCCGCCAAAAAATCTCCAAATTGATTATAAGTATAGTCTGAGTCTCTATTGGTAAACAAAAACTCTCCATTAACATATACATAGTTATTGCCATCATATGATGTCACTACTCGACTTCTTCTATCAGCATAAATATCGCCATCATTCAAATATGAATTTTTTGATGAGTATAGAATACCGGCTTCGATATCCCTTCTAACATCATTAGAAAACTGCACACTTTCTGGGCTACGCTCAGTCATTTTCGCTAATGTATAATTGAGACCTTTGTTAAAATATTCAGGATCTGTCCATGTATATATACCATCAGCTACAGAACCATCTATTATTTCATCTTTTTCATCTTCTGTACCAATACCATGTTGGACCCTATAATTACTAATAGCAAAATACATTCCAATTATTTCAGCACGTCTTTTCTCACTCTCTGCTTCCATAAGTTGTCTCAAAAATGCTTGTTGCTCTTCATGTGTTAACCAGTTAAATTTATCTGCATAAGTTTTTAATGAGTAATAAGGATTATTCGACTTTTCTGCTATAAAATTTGATATAGAATAAAGCCCCTTTGATACATTTGATGGAAGTTTTTTACTATACTCATTTATAGATCCATAAAAACCTCCTTGAAGCATATTATATCCGCCCAATGAGCTGAGAAATCCACTTGCTATACCATGAGCAATAACCTTATATAAACCTCCATCCCTCCATTTATGATAATTACTTTCAATTTTATTTGCTAATGATTTATTTCCACTCTTTTCAGCCTCTACCTTTTTTTGTAACAAGATTTTTTGTTTTTTATAAGCCATATCACCAATTAAATTAAATATTTTACTTGATAACTCCCCTATATATTCAGACTTTTCAATAACTTTGTTCTTTATAAAAATCTGAGGTAGTGGATATATATTATCCTCTATGTTGCTATCTTCATTTTTTAAGGATACATTGATCCCATCTATTACAATACTACCTTTTGCGATAAATGTTTTTGTTCTATTGGAAATGCTATCACTTATAGGTGGCAAGTGAATATCATTATATTGAAAATCTATTTTATTATTGGCTTTATTACCTATATTAATTCTATTAGATCTATTACTTATCCTACCAAAATAAGTATGCCCTATTACACTATACTTCGCCGTATTCTCCATATCCTTCATAACTAACTGTTTTGTTTTCAGTGCATTCCTATCTGTACGACTAGATAACAGAGCTCCTTCTAATGTGGTCGTATTGCCTACGGATATATTGAATCCAGTATGTCCTGCATAGAGTCCAGATGGATGAATTACAGAGGTGTATTTGCTATTCATATCTGTCCGTTGCAAGGAACCTTGTATTGAGTTGAATGCACCTTTCTTAGATAGGCTAAGTCCCATGCCACCAGATGTAGTATGGTCTATATAGTCATGTATGTCTTGTACCGAGTGAATCTCTAGATTTCCACCAATATTTGCCTCAATAGACTCTCCTTTGAGAACACCGTCTTTGATGTGTACATCCTGTTTTGTCTTCACTCCAAGGGTGTTTGTTGCAGTTATATTTGAAGGATCATGGACTATGTCTGTGCCTGCTATATTGCCTTTACTGCCACTAGCATTAAGGGATATATCGGAGAATCGATGTTGTAAGAGATCATAGGAAACACCTAGAGAGGCTTGTTTCTGTTTCATGGTCTGTGTCATCTTAGAGGTCGTTTCTTTCCCTTTCACATAGATACTGTTAGACGACTCCAAGGTAATATCCTTGCCTCGTAGATCGCTTCCTTCTATGCGGATATCATCCTTCTTAGTGGTAACACGAATATGTCCATCGGACACAACAGTCGATTCTTTTGCTATCTTACTATCTACGTTCGTAGAAGCTTCGCTTCTTTCTGTGCCTAAAGATAGATTGAGGTGTAAGCTCTTAGCTTGGTCTTTTAATTTAGACTTGGCAAAAGATGTCTTAGCATCGTCATAGGTTTTGTAGGCTAATAGAGCTTGCAATCGTTCATCTTTTACAGCGCTTGCTCGCTTCAGTGTACCTATTGCATTAGTTGTGGTATCTACTAAGCGATTCGATACAGAGAGGGTAAGCCCACTTTTAGAAAATCTATGTGTTTCTCCTGTATACGATGTGGTATAACCATTGCGTATTGTTACGCCAGACCCTTGAACCTGAATATCCCCTTTAGATGCTATGTCACTACCTTCTATTTGTGTAGATTCCGTAGCACCTAAAGTAACAAAACCAAAGCGACTTCCAATCACACTGCCTTTGGCTACACTGCTCTTAGCATCATAGGTATCTGCTTGTTTTTGTGTACCAATGGTAAGGCTAAGACCGCCATTACCA
>UQVF01000064.1 GCA_900544365.1 uncultured Veillonella sp.
AAATATTATTTTTATATTTATAAGCCAATTTTTCTCATTATAATACAATCTAAAGGAATTAACCAATTCATTTAAGTTCTAGATAATAGAGTTTAATTCCAATGATATCGTATATATTACATTCACTTATTACACCGAACATAAAAACGGCTAGCCTATTTTTAGGACTAGCCGTTACTTTGTTCGATATTATTATTTTGTTTTATTCTTCAATAGCGGAAATTTTATCCACACGTTTTGCATGACGACCGCCTTCAAATTCAGTATGCAACCAAATGTCAACGATATCTAATGCCAAACCTTGACCGATAACACGTTCACCCATAGTGAGTACGTTAGCATTGTTATGCTCGCGACTAGCATGAGCAGAGAATGTATCATGACATAATGCCGCACGAACCCCTTTTACTTTATTCGCTGCAATACCGATACCGATACCTGTACCACATGTCAAAATACCACGATCAAATTCACCAGCTGCTACTGCTTCTGCCAATGGTTTTGCCACATCGGGATAATCCATGGAATCTGTAGAGTACGTACCAAAATCTTTGTACTCAATGCCTTGTTTCTCTAGTAAGCCTTTAATAGCTTCTTTTAAATGAAATCCACCATGATCACAACCAACTGCTACTTTCATTTCGTCCTCCTTTATTTAATACTATGTTCATAAAATAGTATCTTATTAATATATATCTATGATATGCCTGTATTGTAGATACATATCCGCATTGTTGATGTATACATACAAGCAATTATAGTATTCTTTATATACTATGGCATCCAATCTATTTGATGAATCAATTGGAGCATTCTTATTTATGTAATGCAAATCCTTGTTGTACATATCGTACAATCTGTTCCGCTGTTTTAGTATATATGTCTTGAGATTGTCCAAATGGGTCTTCCACATCCCCAACTTCGCCACCAAATTCAGCAAGAGTCATAATTTTTTTACTATCGAAAGGAAATTGGCGAAGTAATATTTTTTTATGATCTTCTGTCATTGCCAATACATAATCTGCGGCTTTCACAAAATCTACTTTTAATGGGCGAGAACTGTGCTCACTAATATCTTCGCCTACTAATTCACGAACTGCCTCCACAGCTTCGTCGCTCACCTTAGCTCCAGGAACACAAAATAGCCCTGTGGATAAGGTCACCACCTCTACTCCAAGTTCACGCCCTACAGCACGGGCAATTCCTTCTCCCATGGGACTACGACAGGTATTTCCTGTGCAAACAAATAATAAATTCATAAGTACCTCTATTATACTTTAAAGCTATTTACACTATTTAATATAGTCTAGCCATCACTTTTACAAAATCAATTAAGAAAAACCATATCTGATATATATCAATACACCAATATTCACAACTACTGCACTCATCTCATCAAGCATTTCAAACATCCTTAGATATATTGTACATGACCACCACTGGCCTTATCTAAACGATTCATAACAGCCACACCAAGTCCTACCGGAGCACAGCCTTCCACAATTAATGTATCCACACCAATGTCGTTAAACTGTAATAAGCTATCATATAATCGGTTAGCTAATGCCCTCGGCTCTGCTTGTTCACCATATACAATGATATCTACTGAAAGTGTAAAATTAGGAAGCACCGCATTTAAATTTTCCAAAGTTTCCTCTGAAAGTAATAACCCAATTCTCGGTTTTCCCTTACAATCTTCTTGTAAAACAGGTTCTTGCTGAACCATCTTATCTATGATGTCTTTCATATGTTCTGCTACTGTTAATGACTCTCCCACTAGTACTTGTACCGGCATATCTGGAGCATAATGGCGATATTTCATACCTGGTGCTTTGGGTGCCTCTGTAGGATCATGCAAAGCCGTGTCATATACCACATGATCCACCACCATTTCAAGCATCTCTTTTGTGACACCACCTGGACGCAAAATAATCACAGTATCACCTTCTACCTGTACGACTGTAGATTCTACACCTATTTCACAGGGACCTGCATCCACTATCGCATGAATACGACCTTTCATATCATGTAGAACTGCCTCCGCAGTTGTCGGACTTGGTCGACCTGAGAGATTGGCACTAGGTGCTGCAATAGGCACACCCGCAATACGTATCATCTCACGACACACCTCATGGTCTGGGCACCGCAATGCCACCCGTGAAAGTCCACCAGTCGCACGCTCTGGCACTAGCGCAGATTTTTCAAAGGTAATCGTCAATGGACCTGGCCAAAAGGTATCCATTAATCTTTGTTCTAAAGGAGAGATATGTTTCACTAAACGATGTACCATAGACTGGTCACATACATGTAAGATTAATGGATTGTCAGAAGGTCGCCCCTTGGCTGCATAAATGCGATCCATCGCATCTGCTGCCAGTCCATTAGCTCCTAAGCCGTAGACCGTCTCCGTAGGTATAGCTACTAAATCGCCTACACGAAGCAATGTACCCCCTAACTCAATATCATTTGTAGTTAATAACTGTGTCTCAATATGATCTAATGCTTCCATATCGTACCTCCTTTCCTATGTACTGTTTCCTATTTACAATTATATCACTTATAACAAACTTATTTTAAACTATATGAGACAGTAATTTTCAATTCTCATCCTTCCTCCACAAAGCAAGCCGTATATAAACTTTTGTTTGTACAGGACATTGTTGATTACTACAGATAGAGTGCCATATACTTCGGAGCAAATCTCAGTGAAACGTAAATTTGTGGAGAAGTATATGGCGCTCTATCTCCACCATCACATGTATAGAACAAAATTTTATATAGAAGAGCGTCGTACTTCCCAACGCACTTCACGAATAATACCAGCTATATCTTGTTGATACACTGGTTCTCCATAGCATCCTGTTTCTGCGGCTAGCTTTGATACGGCCTCCTCTTGACCTTGTCCAATTTCGATGGCAAGGTAACCACCATCTTTTACAAAATGCCAGCCTTCACGAATGATAGGAATGTAAAACTCTAATCCCGAATCTCCTCCATGTAGCGCAATATGAGGTTCATGTAATACTTCTTGAGATAATGATTTCATCTCTGCGGTGGTAATATATGGTGGGTTTGACACAAGCACATCAAACAGACCTTCTAAAGATGTTTGTTGCTCACCAAATAGAGCCTTACAAGCATCCAATACCGCACTATATTCAGTACCTTTGCCTACTTTAACCTGTTCTAATAGTTGCTTTATATCACTTTCACAGAACCTTGAAACATCGGCTAATTCTAAAGATATGCGATTCTCCTCAGCCACTGCTAAGGCTTTGTTGGAAATATCTACACCTACACCAGTGGCATTGGGCAAATAATGTAATAGACTTAACAAAATAGTACCGGGTCCAGTGCATAAGTCTAAGATGCGTGGCGATGCATCCACATCATAAAGAGCTAGTATATCCTCAATTAATGTTTCCGTATCAGGACGGGGAATCAATACATGCTCGTTCACATGAAAGTCTAACCCCATAAATTCTTTATGCCCTGTAATAGCGGCTACGCTATACCCCTTCGCACGCTGTACCACTAGAGGTCGATAGGCATCTAATTCATCTTTGTCCAAAGGTCGGTCAAAGTTGACATATAAATACATGCGGTCACAGCCCAAGCTATGAGAAAGCAGTACTTCCCCATCCAAGCGGCTTGATTCTATGCCTTTGGAACGAAAATACTGCTCTGTCCATTGGAGCATGCGACTAATAGTCCATAACTCATTATCCATGTTGATTTGCCTCTTGCATTTTAGCGGCTTGTTCTGCTGTGATTAAAGCTTGGATTAATTCATCCATATCCCCATTTAATACAGCATTTAATTTGTATAAAGTTAAGTTAATACGATGGTCTGTCACACGACCTTGTGGATAGTTGTACGTACGAATACGCTCGGAGCGATCCCCTGTACCCACTTGGCTTTTACGGTCTGCTGCCATAGCGGACGTCGCCTCTTGCTCTGCTTTATCTTGTAATTTAGCACGCAATACACGCATTGCTTTCTCCCGGTTTTTGAGCTGAGAACGCTCATCCTGACAAGCTACCACAATACCAGATGGTTTATGTGTAATACGAACGGCAGACTCCGTTTTATTAATATGCTGTCCACCTGCACCAGAGGCACGGTATGTATCGATTTCTAAATCTTTTTCGTTGATTTCGATGTCGATATCTTCTGCTTCTGGCAATACCGCTACCGTTACAGTAGACGTATGGATACGTCCAGAAGATTCTGTATCTGGAACACGTTGCACACGGTGTACACCACTTTCAAATTTTAACTTAGAATATACACTGTCGCCTTCGATAGAGAATACCACCTCTTTGAAGCCTCCTAATTCAGGTTCATTAGCATCAATGATAGTACATCTCCAGCCTTGTGTTTCTGCGTACTTTGTAAACATACGGAATAAATCCCCTGCGAACAAAGCTGCTTCATCACCACCGGCACCGCCACGAATTTCGACGATAATATTTTTATCATCATTCGGATCTTTTGGTAATAATAAAATATGCAATTCTGCCTCTAATTCATCTCGGCGAACTTTTAATTCATTCAATTCTTCTTGTGCCATAGCTCGGAAGTCTTCATCTAGGCTTTTATCACCTAATACTTCTAACGCTTCTTCAATGCCGGCTAAAACTTGTTTATATTGACGGAATGTGTTCACTGTATCCGTTAATGACGCATGTTGGCGAGTCAGTTTACGCCATTCTTCTTGGCGAGCAATCACATCTGGGTCAGAAATGCGCTGTTCTAAGTCTAAAAATTTATCTTCAATCACTTGTAGTTTATCTACTAACACGGTGACTCCTTTCTAATCTTCTTCGTAAGCATCTTCTTCACTAGGTCGCACAGATTGTAAAGCACAAATAGCCACTTCAATTTGGTCATCCTCTGGCTCTCTCGTAGTCATATATTGTAGAGCCAAACCAGGAGCAATGATGGCTTTCATGAGTGGATGTTGTGTCCGTCCAGCCAAACGAATCAATTCATAGGAAATTCCAGCCACCACCGGCATCAAAGCTAATCTAGATACTATACGTTCTACTAAATTAGGCCAACCTAGAAATGCGAATACAATAATACTCACTACCATGACGAATAACAAGAAATTAGTACCGCAGCGTGCATGTAATCTAGAATGATTTCGCACATTTTCCACGGTTAATTCCATATCATTTTCATAGGTGTGTATCGTTTTATGCTCTGCCCCATGATACTGAAAGACACGCTTAATATCTGGAGTGAGTCCAATAGCAAAAATATATAATAAAAAAAGGATTAAACGAATAATTCCTTCATATAAATTCAATATCATATGATCTGTGCCTGCACCTGGCATAAATTTTGCCAACCATGTCGGTAAGGCGATAAATAATGCTGCTGCAATGAGTACAGATACAGCCATAGTGATGGCAATTTCTTTGTTAGATACCTCTTCCTCTTCTTCTCCAGAGGCCTGTGCCGAAAAGGATAAGGCTTTCATACCAATCACTAAGGATTCAAATAAAGCTACTACTCCACGCAGAAATGGCAACTTTAATATGGGATACTTGTCTTGGATAGATTTCGTAGGTTCTTCTTTAACCGTGATGGTTCCATCTGGTTTTCGACAAGCTGTGGCCATAATCTTAGGACCACGCATCATAACCCCTTCAATGACGGCTTGTCCACCTACATATTTTTTTACTCGTTCCTGAGTCATAGGGTCTCCTGTAAAACAAATATAGGCAGAGCCTTAGCTCTGCCAATTAATTTGTATAGGTTATTTACGTAATTATTTGCCGTAACGTTTGTTAAATTGTTCGATACGACCGCGAGCTTTAGCCGCACGTTGTTGGCCTGTGAAGAATGGATGGCAGTTGGAGCAAACGTCCACGCGAAGATCACCTTTAACAGAACCAGTTTTGAATGTGTTTCCACAACCGCAAGTTACAGTTGCTTCCGCATAATTAGGATGAATTCCTTCTTTCATGTATATACACCTCTTTTCAACGTCTAAACTTTTCTTATAGATTATATCACGAATGCTATACTCTATGCAATACTAGGGACTATGAGTTATTCAGATATTTATAATGCTACACTCAGCTGTATTCCTAGGACTCGATGTGGCACTTTAAATCCATTTGGTATTCTTAATGGTGTGGATAGAAACATATTATAGTTAGCACTTCCATAGTACCCTTTCATACCAATAGCTCCGCCCCATAGCTCTGTACCCAATATATCTTCTGTAGATTTGCCGTACACTTTACCATAATCTAAACCTAAATACAGTGTATGATTCTGATTCAGTGATATATCTAAGGTGTTCCGTACATAAAACCCTTGTTCTGCGGCTAGATTTCTATCACCAGTAAACCCACGCACAGTATACCATCCACCGATATTAAAGAACTCACTACTGTACAGCTTACTATTCGTATACTGTCCTTTTGCTTCCATTGTATAGGTAGCTTTCCGATTCCAAAGCGTCAATGTACGCTGATAGTTCACTTTCCCCGTATATATATGATACTGTGTGGTGGCTTCTCCTAAATGGTCGGTAGGACCAGGGCTAGCCCACCAAGGAACGCCTCTTTCATATTGCACTAACCAATCTAAACTTCCATTCTTGCTATATCGTTTTTGATGTATTCCTATGGACCAAGACGTGGTATTTCTCCGTTGCACATCAATTTCACTACCATTGATAAAAGAATGCCTTGTCTTATGTGTCAGACCTTGCACTAATTCTGTAATCTGTTGGCTATTCCTGTGCAATACATGTTTCCATCGTAATTCATCGCTAGTAAAGTTACCGCTAGAAATAAATGGTTTAATGGCATAGGTAACTCGTTGTTGATAGTCTGAATTAGAATGGCTAAAGGTAATACTATCATATCCAATAGGTATTTGATATGATACATAATTTGATGTGCTTACATTGATACTATCTGAGTGTCTAGATCTAGTTAAGCTATAGTACAAGGTATCACTACGATCTAGCGGTCTACCTACTGTGATGGATACATTTCCTTGCAAGCGCCCTGTTCCTTCATTACCGAAATTATCGAATCCTGTAGTGACCTCTACTTTGGACTTATTTTCTATCTGAAATACCACTATAGATGTGCCCAACTGACTTCCCGGTTGTAACTGCACCTTAGCCTTTTGATGGGGTACTGTATTTAAATTATCTACAGTTTGTTCTATGTTCCGTATATTTAAGATATGCCCCTTATGAAAGGCTAATGCGTTTGTATAATTACCTGCTACGCCCTTAAATTGTATTTCTTCCACAGTTCCTACCAGCAAGGATAATCGAAGTGTACCACTCCCTATATTTTGAGGCTCCATATAGACCTTAGAGGTAATGTAACCTCTATCTAATAAAGCCGTATTCAGTTCCTGCAACAAGGTATTAATTGTTTCCACTCCATACGATTGATGTTCTCTCTTAGCCACCATAGTTTGCAGAAAACTTAACTCCGGTGGAACCTGCGAAAGTTCAATATGATGAATTAAAAATTCTGGTTCATCACTAGACAGTTGATTCATCTTTTGAGGTACTATCCCCTCTGTAAGAACTGTGAAAGCCGGCGTTTCCTTTTGTTCCACATGAGATATAGAACGCTCCATCTGGTCTAGCAGTTTACCTTGCTCATCTATAGTATTGGCATGGGCACCATAAGAACATGAACCT
Organism: uncultured Veillonella sp.; assembly: GCA_900544365.1. Lineage (GTDB taxonomy): Bacteria > Bacillota > Negativicutes > Veillonellales > Veillonellaceae > F0422. The sequence goes on from UQVF01000064.1 coordinate 7,692, forward strand.
ATACACAAACAGATAAGACCTACAAATATTTTATATACTATCATCCCTATACCCCTTCAGATACAATGTGTTATATCTTTCGGAACGTTTTTCTAATGGCTTCTCTTGTGCCGCCTTCTCTAATTTTTTCATAATTTCGTACTTACGTTCATCCAAATCTTTTTCTTCAATAATAGAAATTCTAGGATGACCTAATT
>UQVF01000065.1 GCA_900544365.1 uncultured Veillonella sp.
ATAGCTCGTGCTAAGAACTCTTTATATGAGTAGCCCCCACATTTGACAAAGAGCCTATTTCTTTATACTAAAAGAATGCATTCAACACAGGTAAGTAAAAAGCAGATACACAACCACATTGGATTATATATCTGCTATCTATCTTTATGTATTTATATAGTTATTTAGTTAAGACTTCATCAATACAACCGTATGTTGTCCTGTATCTATGTCTCCTACTCTAAAAGAGCCAAGAAGTTATTCCACTTTACCTCCTAGGTAAGCTTCCATAACTCTAGGGTCGTGACGAATCTCTTCGGCTGGTCCTGAAAGGACTATTTTACCTGTTTCTAGTACATACGCATAATCAGCAATTTTCAAAGCTTGACGCACATTTTGCTCAACTAGTAATACAGTGGTTCCTTCGGCGCTTATTTCCTTGATAACTTCAAAGATTTCATTCACCACCAATGGTGCAAGACCCATGGAAGGTTCATCAAGTAACAACAATTTAGGACGAGCCATCAAAGCACGACCGATGGCAAGCATTTGTTGTTGCCCACCAGACAAAGTACCTCCTAATTGGTAGCTACGTTCGTCAAGAATAGGGAAACGTTTGAATACTTTCTTAATATCAGATTCGATGTCTTTATCTTTGCGAATATAAGCACCCATTTCAAGATTTTCATAAACACTCATATCTTGTAAAATTTGGCGTCCTTCTGGAACGAGGGAAATACCAGCTTTCACAATATCATGAGTTTTCATAGATGTTATATCCTTACCTTCAAAGGTAATGCGACCTTCTGTTGGTTTTACCAAGCCCATGATGGAACGCATAGTTGTAGATTTACCCGCACCATTGGCACCGATCAAAGATACAATGGATCCTTGAGGAACTTCTAAGTTAATAGATTTTAATGCTGTAATATGACCATATCCAGCCACTACATTTTCAATTTTTAACATATTATTCCTCCTTTCCTAAGTATGCTTCAATAACATCTGGATGATTTTGAATCTCCTGAGGTGTACCTTCTGCAATTTTTTTACCGAAGTTCAACACCGCCAAGCGGTCACAAATATTCATCATCAACGCCATATCATGTTCTATAACCACAACCGTAATACCTAAATCACGAATTTTACCGATCAATTGGCGCAACACTTCTGTTTCGCTGTCGTTCATGCCAGCTGCTGGTTCATCTAACAGAATCAATTGTGGATGTGTTGCTAAGGCACGAGCAATTTCCAAACGACGTTGTTTACCATATGGCAAGGATGTGGCTACTTCTTCTGCATCTTCTTCTAAGCCAACCAGCTTTAAAAACTCATAAGCAATACCACGACAACGCTCTTCTTCAACTCGTTGACGTTTTGTACGGAAGAAGCTAGATAACACACCAGAACCCGTGCGACAATGCATACCTGTCAACACCGTCTCCAAGGCCGTCATGTTACCGAACAAACGGATATTTTGGAACGTTCTAGCAATTCCCATTTCCACTGTACGATGTGGCTTAATACCCACCACATTCATACCATCGAACACAATATTACCAGTGCTCACCGGGAACACTCCTGTAATTAAGTTGAACAGCGTTGTTTTACCGGCCCCATTCGGCCCGATGACACCAAAAACTTCCCCTTGGTTCACTTGGAAGGTAACCCCTGTCAAGGCAGCTACACCGCCAAAGCTTTTACTTACATCATCTAATTGTAATAGCATGGGTACCTCCTATTCTTGACCAGACTTACTTTGCGCCTTATAAGCTTCAAAGCGTTCTGTTAACACTTGCGTTTCTGGAATATATGCTTTCTTTTTCACGCCCAATTTGCGGTAAATTTTGTCCATCAAATCTTCTGTCAAAATACCATCTGGGCGAACAGCCATCAAGATAACTAATAATGCGCCATAAATAATATCACGGTAATCTGCTAAGAAACGCAATACTTCTGGTAACAATGTCAAAATGAAAGAACCTAGTACAGATCCCCACACTACATTAGAACCACCAAACACTGGGAATAATAAAATTTGTACTACTTTGTGATAGCTAAAATCTGTAGGATTAATGAAGTTTGTAATATGTGCATACAAGCCACCACCAACACCGGCAATGAAAGCACCAATGACAAAGGCTAACATTTTGTAGTACACCACATTGATACCCATTAATTCTGCTGCATGGTCATCTGCCTTGATAGCTTGGAATGCACGACCCACACGACTATTGTGAATACGTAAACAGAATAGAATAATCACTGCCAAAATCACCAATAAAATGATGATGGTTAACAAATTACCCCATGTTAATGCATCGATATCTAACAAACCATCCATATCAAATTCATAGACGTAGTTTGTCAACTCTTGGGCAATTGCTGGAATTCCTGAAAGGCCCAATGCACCATGTGTCACTTCTAAGTTCAAGAAGATAACACGCACCACTTCACCAAAACCTAGTGTCGCAATAGCCAAGTATAAGCCTTTCAAGCGTGTTGTAGGAAGACCAATTACAATAGCTACCAAAGCCGCTACAATACCACCGATGAAGATAGCAACCGGAATTGGTAGCTCAGCTTTCAAAGTAAGCAACGCACCCACATAGGCACCTACGCTCATGAAACCAGCCGCACCCAATGTCAGCTGCCCTGTAGAAAGGGTGAAGAAAATGGAAATACCCATGATAGCATTGATGATGAAGAACATCACAATTTGTAGATAATATGGATTTAAAATTTCACTCATGGTCGTCCCCCCTTATCTTTGGATCCGAATAACCCTTGTGGTCTCCAGAACAATAAGAGAATGATTAAACCGAAGGCTACGGCATCACGGTAAGAAGATGCTCCATAAGCAACGGAGAATACTTCAGATACACCTAAGATGAATCCACCTACCATAGCACCGGTAATATTACCAAGTCCTCCAAGGATTAACACCGCCAACCCTTTAAATCCGATAACAACACCCATCATAGGCTCTACGGCATCAAAGGATAAGCCAACCAATACACCCGCTGCAGAACCTAACGCAGAAGCTAACATGACTGTTACAGAAATAACTAAAGTTGGATTAATCCCCAACAAGGATGCTGTTTCTGTGCTCAAAGATACAGCACGAATAGCTTTACCGATTTTAGTCTTTTTAATAAGTACATTTAAAATCAACATTAACACAATGGATACGCCAAGGCCAATGATTTGAACCATGGAGATTTTGAACATACCAAAATCGATAAGTCCACCGATGAAATCAGGTGGGAATGAACGTGTTTGTGGGCCCCATACAAGCAAGGCTACACTTTCAATAAAAATAGAAACACCAATTGTAGAAATCAATGGCGCCAAATGGGATACATTTTTCTTACGAAGTGGACGAAGTGCCACAAATTCTAATAGATATCCAAGAATTGCCCCTACGAGCATAGCCACAAGAATGGCTACGAAGATATTAGCTTCAAAGACTGTCCCCATAAATAAACCCACGAAGGCACCTATCATAAAGATGCCTCCGTGAGCCATGTTGATGATGTTCAACACACCAAACACGAGTGTCAATCCGATGGCTAATACCGCATAGAGACTGCCTAAAGTAAGGCCATTCACTAATTGCTGTAAAAACATCGTATTACTCCTATTTTTGTAATGCGTCAAACTGACCGTTTTTAATTTGTAAAACTTGCACTTCCATAGATGGGTCACGTTTTTCGTTGAATTGGAATTTACCAGTTACCCCTATGAAGTCTGTAATACCTTTTAAGGCGTTACGGAATTTTTCGCGGTCTGTAGTAGAACCTGCTGCTTTCAACGCGGCTTCATACAAGAACACTGCATCATATGCTTGTGCGGCGAATTGATCTGGTTCATGTCCGTATTTCTCTACATAAGCTTTGCGGAAGTCACGAACTTTTTGATCATCTTTGTTAGGGAACCAAGGTGTACCTACGATTGCACCATCAGCAGCAGCACCTGCATTTTTAATGAACGCTGGGCTGTTGAAACCATTGGAACCTACCACTGGTTGATTCATGCCAAGTTCACGCATTTTTTTCATAATTAATGCACCTTCTTGGTACAAGGAAGCAACAATGATGATATCAGGTTTTGCTTGTTGGATTTTAGTCAACTGTGCAGAGAAATCTGTATCTTTGTCAGCAAATGTTTCTGTCGCTACAATTTGAACTCCTTCAGATTCCAACGCTTTTTTAGCAGTATTATTTACAGATACCATTTGGTCATTGTTGTTGGAGTACATAATTGCTGCTGTTTTAAAGCCTAATACTTTGTGAGATTGACGAATCGCTGCGTCTACTGCTAAGGATTCTGGTACAGCATTACGGAAAATGTAATCTCCAATATCAGTGATGCCTTCTGCCGTTGTAGAAGTACCTAATGCTACCACTTTATTTTTGTTAGCAATTGGGCCTGCTGCCATCATTTCACCAGATAACATAGGTCCGATGACAGCTACGACTTTATCTTTTGCAATGACTTTATTCATCGCATTGATCGCTTCGTTTTTGTCACCTTTTGTATCTTCCACTAATAAATTGATTTTTACATTGTTAGCATCGCCATTAATTTGCGCTACCGCCAACTCTGCACCATTCTTAATGGATTCGCCATAGGCAGCTGCTGCGCCAGACGTCGTAGTCAATAAAGCTATTTTTGCTTCATTTGCATTGTTTGTTGATGAACTATTGCCACCGCAACCAGCGATCGCCGCAGCTAAAATAGCCGTAGCACCCAATGCTAGTGCACGTTTGAACATGGATTTTTTCATGTTACAACCTTCCTCCTTAAAACTCTATCTTACGGATTTTCTGTTTCTGAAAGCCACCTCAATTTTTTTCTCTTTATCAGATTAAAACACAAATGACAATTCTATAGAAACCCTATTCTTATCTATTATGAATGTAACATGAGTAGTTTGTCAAATATAATTATAAGAATTTATATATGAGTTTATTTAGTAAACTAGTCACGTATATTTTTCTCATTTTTGTATTTATCTAGAGGACAAATATCTTTTTTAAATATTATCTATCAATATATCACCACCACACGATGAGATATCCGGCTTTTGGGCGATATTATATCCTATGATTGCACGTTCATCGTCTTGCTATCTATTTTAGTGCTAATGGGGAAAAAATTGGTGATGAAAGTTATGACTTCCATCACCAATTTATCTGTAGACTATTTTTTTAGTTGTTAGTAGTTATGTTATGTAATAACTTTCTTTCTACCATGCCGTCGTATGATTGTATTAGTTCACAGTATACAAATAATCATATTGTTCTTGTGTCAATGTATCTAGGTCATAGCCCATGGATTGCAATTTTAATTTTGCAATTTCTGCATCTACTTCATATGGTAAGACATGTACATCGTCTGCCATGTCTGCCCCATGGTGCAAGATATATTCTGCAGCTAAGGCTTGCATTGCAAAGGACAAGTCCATAATTTCTGCTGGATGTCCATCTCCTGCTGCTAGATTTACAAGGCGGCCTTCTGCTAGTACATACAATTGACGACCATCTTGCATATGGTAGGCTTCGATATTTTGACGCACTCGTTCATGAGATACCGCCATGGCTGCTAAGTCTTTCACATTGACTTCGCAATCGAAATGACCCGCATTACAAAGAACAGCACGGTCTTTCATCACTGCATAATGTTCTTCCGTGATGACATCCTTACAACCTGTGACAGTACAGAAAATGTCACCGATTTTAGCAGCTTCCACCATCGGTAATACTTTGAATCCATCAAATACAGCCTCGATGGCTTTAATTGGATCCACTTCCGTTACATACACGTGAGCGCCTAAGCCTTTGGCACGAAGTGCCACACCTTTACCACACCAACCGTAACCAGCAACGACTACGTTTTTGCCTGTAACCGTCAAGTTCGTAGTACGCATAATGCCATCCCAAACAGATTGACCAGTACCATAGCGATTATCGAATAAGTATTTACAGTTAGAATCGTTAACAGCGATCATTGGGAATGTTAATTGTTCTGCTTCAGCCAAGGCTTTCAAACGGTGTACACCTGTTGTCGTTTCTTCACTACCACCCAATAGACGTTCTTTTGCATCTTGACGAGTTGTGTGAAGTAGGCTTACTAAATCGCCACCATCATCGATGATGATATGTGGTTTATGATCCAACGCTTTGTTCAGGAACATCGTATATTCTTCGTCTGTACAATTATACCAAGCATAGACAGTTAAACCCATGTCCACAAGTCCTGCTGCCACATCATCTTGCGTAGATAATGGATTAGAACCTGTAACGATAACATCGGCACCACCACGTTTTAACACCGTAGATAAATAGGCAGTTTTTGCTTCTAAATGAACAGATACAACAATAGTTTGACCTTTGAAAGTTTGCTCTTTTTCAAAACGGTCTCCTAATGTATTTAAAGTAGGCATAAAATTAGCTACCCAGTCGATTTTTTTACGACCTTCAGCGGCTAAGGAAATATCTCGAATTAAAGATTGCATTGGCGTTCTCCTTTTAGATTCTTCACCATAGATTATAATTGAAAGCCACCATACTCAGCCATACGGTGATGCGCAGGATAATCCGCATTCACATCGATGCCTTTGATGACTTCTTTCACTAGCGATTGCAATTGCTCAGCCATTTGTTGCATCATGTCCACCACTTCGCCATGGGTCAAAGCAGATTCAGAAATGCCTGCTGCATAATTGGTGACCATTGAAATTGTCATATATGCCATTTCTGCTTCATTGGCTAAGGTCACCTCTGGTACATTCGTCATGCCCACCGTTTGGCCACCTAACATAGCATACATGCGAATTTCAGCAGGTGACTCAAAACGAGGACCCTCTGTACATACGTAGGTGCCACCATTGTGAACTGTTAAGCCTAGAGATTTCGCAGCACTTTCAACAATAGAGCGCAACTCAGGACTGTATGGTTCCGTTACATCCACATGTGCCACAGGACGATCGCCACCTTCGTAGAATGTATTCACACGATTTTTCGTAAAGTCTAAAAATTGGTCAGTCAACACAAAATGACCAGGTCCAAATTTTTGATCCAAAGAACCTACCGCTGTGGTAGATACGATGAACTTAACACCTAACTTTTTCAAACCCCAAATATTGGCACGATAATTAATCTTGTGCGGTGGAATCGAATGATTGCGACCATGGCGGGCTAAGAAATACACCGTCTTGCCCTCATAAGTGCCGCATACATAATGAATCTCACCATAAGGCGTCATCAAAGACGATTCCGTCATAGTTTCAAACATATTTGGATCGTACACACCGGTACCACCAATAATAGCAATGGCTGACATATAGTTCCTCCTTGTGAAAGATTGAAAAATATTTGTATGATTTATTATACTAAATAAAAACAATTACTTATACTAGAGATCAATATTGAACGTATTACTACATATGCTGAGTATACTTTAACTTGACTAAACATTTTTTATAATCCAACAATATAAAATATTATAATATTTCTTACTCCAATTAAAGATTTCGATACAATCTCATTGTTTTGTAATCCTTTTTTAATAAATCAAAGTCTAAATCTGTATACTTTCTAATTACAGATTTTGTCTTATTAAGAGGATATGGAGCCTCAGTATAGGAATAGTCCTTTACATTAACAACCTTAGCAACTTTTTCCTCATTCTCACGATGTACAGGAACTACTACAAAATCACCTATTTTT
>UQVF01000066.1 GCA_900544365.1 uncultured Veillonella sp.
TTGCCAGCTGGTTCCCTCAAATTGTTAATGCCTTTGTATTACCATATTCCAATGGGTTTACAGAAGGCTGTAATAATAATATTAAAGTATTAAAGAGAATAAGTTATGGGTTACGTCATTTTGATCGTTTCAGAGTTCGTATACTTTTATTAAGCAAAAAGAATAGCACGAGCTATTTTCATAGCTCGTGCTAAGAACTCTTTATATGAGTAGCCCCCACATTTGACAAAGAGCCTCTTTTTTATTGGCTCACCACAAGGAATCTGCGGCCTTTACGTCCTATGTTATAGTGTGTTAATACTATCACAGCTCCTAAAATAACGGTTCTAAATCTGCTAACCCTTTTAAATTCCACTCTAACAATTTATCATGGATGCGCCACATAAAGGCATTTTCCCATGGGTAATGGAGTCGAACCCAGAAGTTTTGGAATGGTGTTTCGTTAAAGAATACGGCTTGTCGTGGCAAGTTAAATAGATCTTGTCCTGGCTCAACATTTCCCGCTTGTACCGTGAAGGCCATACGATAACCACTTTCTTTTGCTATTGTATCTATATCCTTATTAGCAAATCCCCCTGGATATGCAATGTAACGCACTGGATGTCCCATGCGGTCTTCTAATATAGCTTTTGAACTAATCAATTCGTCTCGTGCTTGGTCTAAGGGCATATTGCGCAAGTCTTTATGATTCACTGTATGACTTTGGATATCGATGCCATTCGCTTGCATTTCTTTCAACTGTTCTATATTGACGAAACGACTTTCACCAAATGCACTAGTAATCATAAACAAAGTGGCTTTCATATTATATTCCTTTAAGATTGGAAATGCATGTTTATAGTTATCTATATATCCATCATCAAACGTAATCAACACTGGCTTATCTGGTAATTCCCTTCCCTTTGTCACGTAATCGTACAGTTCATCCATAGTGATTGTATGGTATCCCTCATCATGGAGATATTGCATCTGCTTTCTAAACTCTTCTGGTGGTACCACTAAGGAATGACGAATCCCTGTATCAATACGATGATAGTTCAATACAGGTACACCTACAGCCGTATAATCCCAAGATCGTTGATACTGTATTCCAAAATACAAACCAATGACTATGATAAGCCCTATTATCCCTATAATAATTCGTTTCACATTTACCTCACTCTTAGTAACTTTACCTATTTAGATATAAAGGGTCTTACAACCCTCTATATCTATACCTTCTATAGTATCATAGATAGACAAATTTATCAGTCTTTTTTCATAAAATTACACCAGATTCTATGTCATTCATCAATCATTATATTTTAATTATATAAATTTTGCAATAATAGTATGATAATAACGCAAGTATAGTTATCTATGTATACATCATGCACTATTAAAGATATTCTATCCCTTCCCTAATTTACAACATTCTATAGAATTTCCATTTTAATTGCTTACAATTTATATGAAGTTTTACTAAGTGAATTCTATCAAAATATAGCATAATAAGCAAACTATATAGGAAATTCAATATAACTATATTTCCTTTTTCATGATATGATAAGGGCATAAGTTTTATCTTAATAGCATCTTGTTCCAAAGGGGGTTGTATTATGAAAGGTCTTATTGACTTAAGTCTAGTCAACGGAGTCTGGACACTAAAACTGTCTATGATTCAAACTGTAGCATTAGCCATTGTCACATTATACTTAGGGGAGTTTATCAAAAAATATTCTCCATTTTTACAACGTGTGAGCATGCCCGCACCAGCTGTAGGTGGTCTACCCTTTGCCTTTTTATGCGCATTTCTATCATTTTATAAAATTGTAAATATTACCTTTGATAGCGCCTTACAATCATTTTTGATGTTAGCCTTCTTTACCACGATCGGCCTTATGGCGAGTCTAAATGTGTTGAAAAAAGGTGGTGTTGCTATCATTTTCTTCTGGATTGTATGCACTATCTGGATAGTAGTTCAAAATGGCGCTGGTATCATGATTGCCAAAGCGATGGGCATTGAGCCAATTTTCGGCATCATGGCTGGTTCTGTTTCTATGATGGGTGGTCTAGGTACTGCCGGTGCTTTCGGACCTCATTTCGAAGAGCTAACTGGTGTACCTGGTGTAGCTTCTGCTGCTATTGCTGCCGCTACATTCGGTATGGTAGGCGGTACAATTCTAGGGGGACCGGACCTAATACGCATTATTAAAATGCATAATGTCCCTACTCCTGTAGATCACCCTGAATTATTAGAAGCTGACGGCATTGATATTAACGAAAATGACTCTGAAAGTAAATTATTCGATTTACACGCTTTAATGCATGTCATTGCTTTCGTGGGTATTTCCTTAGGGCTTGGCACCTTGGTAAGTGCACTACTTTCCTCCTTATTAGGTCCATTACCTGCCTACATCGGTGCCATGATCGTTGGAGCATGCATCCGCAATTATGCCGATTTCACCGGTCATATTACAATTAATAGTGCTGCACTAGATGCCGTTTCCAATATATCTTTGAGTATCTTCGTAACCATGGCTATCAATAGTTTAAAATTAGCGCAACTAGTTGACTTAGCCTTACCACTTATGGCAATTTTAGCTGCACAAATGGTGTTGATTACTATTTTTGCATACTTAATCTATTGGTTATTCAAACGCAACTACGATTCTGTTATGTTAGGTGCTGGTGCCATCGGTTTCGGCCTAGGTGCTACACCAAATGCTTTAGTTAACATGTTATCCTTGGCATCTAAATATGGTCCATCTCCAAAAGCATGGTTAGTCGTATCCTTAGTAGGTGCCTTCTTAATCGACTTTACTAACGCATTTTTAATCACATTTATGGCGAAATTGATTTAAATAGTACACACATATACTATATTACATAAAAAAGGATTCTGCACCAACAGTGCCGGAATCCTTTTTTTATACAGTAGTTTATTCTTATTGTAACGCTCATCATATAACCACTACTACATGACAAAAGGGTACCGCTAAAGCGGCCCCTTAATTTCTATCATACTGCTTGTCTATCTAGGGAAGCAATATATATTTACTTACTTTCTTGATCCAGTTCATACCAAGCATTACCAATAAGGGCAAATTCATCTAATGTAAATGTCTCACCTCGACGAGATCCATCAATATTTGCTTTTGCCAAGATAGTTTCAATTTGCTCTTTGCTTAGTCCTGTAGTTTTCATTGTGTTACTGAATGTTTTACGACGTTGCGCAAAGCCTGCTTTTACAGCACGGAAGAAATAGGCTTCACTGTGGACTTTCACAGGCGGTTCACTTCGCAAAGGGCAACAAATCACTGCACTCGTTACCTCTGGAGCTGGCAAAAATGCCTTCGGCGGCACATCCATGACAATATATGGGTCTGTGTAATATTGCACCGCCACTGATAAAGCTCCATACATTTTTGTACCTGGCTTTGCAATCATGCGCTCTGCCACTTCTTTTTGCACCATTACCACTAACCGTTCAATAGGCAATTCAGATTCTAGCAAGGACATAATAATCGGTGTTGTGATGTAATACGGTAAATTCGCTACCACTTTAAATGGTTTGTGATCCATTAATTCTGGGATGTTGACTTTCAATACGTCTCCATGAATAATCCGCACATTATCGTACGCCTCTAAGGTTGTATCTAGAACTTCTAACAAGCGTCTATCTAGCTCTACAGAGGTCACATTAGCCCCACTTTGTGCCAAACCTTGTGTTAAGGTACCAATACCAGGACCTACCTCTAATACAGCATCCCCTGCCTCTAATTCCGCAGCCTGCACAATCTTATCCACCACAGTACGCTTAATCAAAAAATTTTGCCCTAATTTTTTACTCATTTGAATGCCAAAACGCTTACATATATAATGCACAACCTCTGGACTTGCAATGACTGATTCTATCATGAATACTCCTATTATTTCTCTTCCTCTTCTGAAAGTGCTTTGAAAAATGTGTCCCGACTTATGCCATAATGGTTTAAACGGTACAAGAACTGTTTCCCATTACCATAGCCTATACCAAGCTTAGCACCGATACGAGCTCTCATTGCTGCACTACTAGAGCCTCCACTCAAATCATGTTGCACTAAATCTTGCATGGTAAATAGCTCGGATGATTCTATGGATTCTATATGAAGTACCTCTAAAGCCTTGCGTATAGACTCAGGACTAGCTTGCTCAATTCCAATATCATCATTCGCATAGGCTTCCTCTCGTGGCACAAAGGCATGCTGAGCCAACGGGAATCGCTTTGTTAAAAACCGCCGAATACGCTCACCTGCGTAATCTGGATCCGTCAAAATAATGATCCCCCTCTTTTCATAGGCATCCTTAATCCGACTGAGCACAGGCTTACGCAAATTAAACCCTTCCGTAGCAATACACTCCACCTCTAAGGCTTGTTGTACCCGTTGAATATCTGATTTTCCCTCAACCACCAAGACCTGTTTTAACATAAGCTCCTCCACAATATAGTATTTTATTATTATACCATATATCGAAACCTATGGCATGCCCTAACAAATATAACACATACTAACAGCGAACCACACCTAGCAAAAATTGTCAAATAACATCCATCCCCCCCTCGAGACGAACGCAATTAGGCGTAGTAGTCTATGACGCTTTACTTTTTAAATTTTAAATATGCAGAAGAGCACGGCATACTATACTACAAATAAAAACTTGCAACGTAGCTATTAACTATTCCCCTAAGGAACGTAGTTATGAGTAGAACGTCTTGTGGCACTTTATCCTCATATATATACATGCAAAAGACCGCAATATACCTCCGAAGAAACATTATGAAATACCGTTTCTGAGGGGGTGTATTGCGGTCTGATCTTTATTCATTTATCCACAAACTGCCACAAGACAGAATATCATTGCAAGTGACAATTCATTACGTAGTGCCGTTTGTGAAGGAATGTGCCGTGCTCTTCAATCAATATAAAGTTAAAAATAAAACGTCATAGATACATAAACTAAGAAGAAAGGATATATACGTCTACAGTTCTTCGCCCAAATTGAATAGCAGATCCATAATCTTCCAACACCACATCAATACGATTTCCCACGATATCTCCACCTGTATCTGCTGCAATTGCCTCACCATATCCTGGTATAAATACACGTGTTCCTAATGGAATCACACTAGGATCAACAGCCACTATTCCATGACGCGCCTGAACGCCAGTTGCAGTGATCCCATCACCACCACCATCTGTTGGTAAGTATGCTGTAGCTTCCATAGTAATAACGTTTTTTACATGCCTTTCCACCTCTGATGATTCCATCGGCTTAGGTCCTGTACGGATTACCTTAGGTTTCATTGAAGTAGTTGTTGTACGCTGTATCTCTTTTGTATCAACTATTTTCCCATGCTTATAATAGACTTCTTCCTGAACTTCATCAATCCCTGGTCTACCTTCTTGTACCACTTCTTCCATTCCACTTGGTAATGTGTTTACTCGTTCATATTGTACCTCTATTGGTACTTCTACTTGTCTTGTTTCTAGATGTTTATTAGTGAACCCATAGTTCCACATAAATCCCGAGACTGTAACAAAGACTATTAGTAACAGTGTAAGCATGAGCAATGCTTTTTGCTTTTTCTGTAGTAATCGATTTGTCATCTAGTACCTCCATGGTTGGTATTCTACCACAGGTGGATAGATAAGGTCAAACATACGCTCTTAAACCCCATTATAAAGCCATTTGTTATACTCATTCATTTCATCCAATCAATTTTTTATCTCTCATCAGTCTTTTAACAGTGGACACTTTAACTTGATTAATTCAATCGCTTTTTATATTCATGCATTCTCATTACCACATTTTTTTAGGCATCTATAGTTAGCATATATAACATACCATAAACTTATACACATCTCAAAGCCTGTGTATAACTATATCCACAGGTCTAATAGTATATCTGTTTTATTTCCAAACAGACTTACTGCTATAAAGAAATTCCTCTTTTTATTGATAATGCAAAATAGGTATGATACGCATTTTAGTAATACCTCATTCCTAAAAATCATAAACTGTCCACATTCATCCCAAAAAATTAGTTATAAATTACACGAATTGTGTTATTTATAACTA
>UQVF01000067.1 GCA_900544365.1 uncultured Veillonella sp.
CGTGCTAAGAACTCTTTATATGAGTAGCCCCCACATTTGACAAAGAGCCTTTTTTTCATATCCGATTATAATTCTTCTGTTTCTTTAATTAAGCCTTGTTTTTTCTTATTTAAATATAACAAATACAATGGTAAGATAATAATACAACCACCAAGGCCCCAAATCAATTGATTTGGTTTTGCTTGTGCCAGCATCCAAAGAGATGTAATGATGGCAATCACAGGAACAATAATACCTCCTGGAATTTTGTATGGACGCTCTTTATGAGCCCATTTTTTACGGAAAATAATGACAGAAACACAAGTTGGTAAATACTGTGTAAACCGAGATACGGCACTGATAGCTGCCAATTGAACAAAGCTACCGCTCCATGCTAGTAATAAGCTAAACACACCTGTCACAATACATGCTACAACTGGTGTGCCCCAACTAGTACGTTTTGCTAGGATACTTGGTAACATACCATCTTCTGCCAAGGATGTTGCAATACGAGGCCCCAAGAAAGATTGAGCAATGTTAATGCCACCCATAGATAACAACGTACCAGCTAGCACGAAATACATGCCCCATGGTCCCATAATTTGACCAAATGCCGTTTGCAATGGTGCTTTATCATTAGCAAGGCTATCACCCATAATACCGATACATACTGCCAATACCAACATATATAGAACAGATACGATGATCATGACCGTAATGATGGCACGAGGTAAATTCTTTTTAGGATTTTCCATATCTTCTGCGGCTACCGCAATGGCTTCAAATCCAGTATACGCAAAGAATAACAATATCGCAGTGGCTGCGAATGCGCCCGATACACCTCCATCTGAAAGTTCCACGAAATCTGGTACAAACGGTGTAAAGTTCGTTCCGTTAATAGCAAATAATCCGATCACAATAAATGCAAATAAAGGCACTAACTTAGATACGGTAATCAAATTATTTAATATTTTTGTCATATTTACACCAATAATATTAATTACCGTCAATAAGACGATGATAATCGTGGCGATGACATCTTTCATAAAGTCACCAGATAGTGCCGGAATAGCTGCCCCCAAGGCTGTCGCAAATCCCACCGCCATAACTGCCCAAGCGATGAGCACTACAATCCATTTAAGAACCCCTACTTCAAATCCCCAAAAGTCACCTAAAGAATGTTTTGCGTATAAATATGGTCCTCCATTACGAGTGAAGAATCCCGCTACTTCAGCAAAGCATAGCGCAATACAAATGGCAAGGAATGCATCAAATAACAGCACCCCTAAACTCGCTGGACCCATAAGGGCATATGCTTTATTCGGCAATAAGAAAATCCCTGTTCCTACAATGGCGTTAATACCGAGGAGAACGATACTCCAAAAGCCAAATTTACTATCTTTTTGTTCCATATTAAGCCTCTTTCTTAGCAGCCTCTACAAAGTCTTTGAAAATCGCTGCATTCAACTCTGTATGACGCATCATTTCTGGATGGAATTGGTAAGTACGTAGGTATGGGTAGTCTGTGCCTTCCATAGCTTCTACTACGGTATCTTTTGCACGACCGACTACACGTAATCCTTCGCCTACTTCTTTCACAATTTGGTGGTGATGAGAGTTAACCATAACTGTTTCAGAGTCTAAGATACCAAATAATTTGGAATCCTTTTCAATCACCATAGAATGAGTTGGTAATCCTGCTGTTTGATTTTGGGAATGCTTAATCGTAGCAAAGGCAGGCAAGTCTTGATATAAGGAACCTTTATGCGCTACATTGATAATTTGATGTCCACGACAGATCCCCATAATAGGAAGCTTGTAATCTTTTGCATAGGCTAATAAATGCATATCAAAGATATCGCGTTCTGGCCAAATTTCACCTAATCCACGTTCTGGCTCTTCGCCATAGAATTGTGGAGCAATATCATGCCCCCCAGAAAGAATGAGACCATCTAAGCGTTCCACCAATGCTTTCAATGTTGCTTCATCTTCTTGGAATGGAATAATCACAGGAATACCACCTGCTTCTAATACAGACTGCACATAATCATCATTCACATAGGATCGTTTATACCCCGGAAATGGACCGCTTTGGTCAATCATATGAGAACCTGAGATACCGATTAATGGTTGTTTCATAGACATCACTCTCCTTACTACTTTTGTATGAGTCTATACCTATGATAAAGGATATAAGTCGATATGACAACCAAAAAATCACTTATCCAATGATGCTACTTTTTTATTGATACGTAGGCGATGCCATCCATAATAGGACGAGCAGTTCTTGCTACACCCGCTTTGGCAACGCTCAAACGCTCTGTATCAATATCAATATTAAAAGTGAAAGTTCCACTCGGATGACCTAGAGTAACAGTTTTCGTACGCTTAGCTTCTTCACTTACCACATCATTGACTACAGTCCCTGGAATTAATGCCGCTGTGGCTGTAGCAATTCCTCCAGTGACTGCATATGCTTTGTGAATCGCCGATAAAGCTTTAGTACGTGCTACTATATCTATGGATCCCTCTTCAATGACACGACCCTGTATATCAGTATACGTAGAAGCAGTTCCCACCATACATACCTTTGGAATTGCTGGGCTAGCACTTTCTTTTGATGTGGCCAATCCCATTCTGACAGCACCAGTCCTACGAATATCTTCTAATATATCTAATAGCCCCTCTGTGTCCATTTCGATTTCACTTGGCATTTCTGTTCCTGTATACCCTAAGTCTTCTGCTTTCACAAATACACTTGGGGTTGCAGAATCCACAAAGCTTACGTCTAAGGTATGATTGTTCTTTGCTATATGCGCATTGCCTCTTTCCAACGTAATGGTATCCCGCACATTACCTGTAGGTAATAATTTTCCCGTTTTAGAACCACTAGGGGATTGAAAATAGAGCATAATCTGAGCCCCTGTGCCTGGAACTCCATCGATGGAGAAGTCTCCTGTTACAACTGGTACTCCATCTTGTACCGGTATATGCGCTTCTATGATTTTGTGGGTATTCGTATTATGTATACGAACCACGGTAATCGGCTCTACTGGTTCTACCAACCCACGTAAAATCGCAAAGATACCAACTCCAGATGAAATATTACCGCAGTTACCCTCATAGTCTACTACTGCATCAGGAATCCCTACATAACCAAATGTGTAGTCTACATCGCAAGCCTCTACTGTACTTGGTCCTACAATGGCCACTTTACTAGTTAATGGATCAGCACCACCTATGCCATCAATTTGTCGTACATCAGGACTACCATATAAGGATAAAATGACTTGATCTCGCTCAGATGCATTGGATGGTAAATCGGAAGCAAGTAAATAAGCACCTTTACTGGTACCACCACGGATATATAATACTGGTAGTTGTAAACATTCTTTCATCATAACACCTCATATACAGATAATGACACAGTCTCCCTGTGCCATTATCCATTCTATTAATAATTCATACTATGTTCGTAATCTACTATTGACCACCATTACGCAAGAAGTTTAATTTACCTCCTGCTTTCACAATTTCTAATTGTCGTTCATTTAATGGTGTTCTTAATGTGTAGGTAGTAGATTTTGTTTTATTTTCTATAGTAAACACACCAGATGCAAAGGAAGCATCATCACAATGATAGAATAATTCATCACCTTCTTGAAGGCTCTCATAATCTGCATCATTTTCAAATAATAAAGGCAAAATACCAAAGTTAACAAGATTATCCATATGAATCCGTTCAATAGATTTTGCAATTACTGCTTTTACCCCTAAATACATTGGGCAAAGGGCTGCATGTTCACGAGAAGATCCTTGCCCATAACTTTCACGAGCTACAATCACATTATAGTATCCATGCTCGATATTTACTTTACACTGCTCCGCAAAATCTGGTTTTACAGGGCTGAATACATATTGACTATATTTAGGCACATTAGATCTAAATTTCAAATATGGTCCAGCTGGCATAATATGATCTGTAGTAATTTTATCTTCTACTTTGATGGTTACTTTAGCGGAAATAGTTTCTGGTAAAGCAATATTACTAGGAGGTTCCCCAATATTAGGGCCACGTAGAATAGATTGGTTCACATCGCAGCTTGGAGCAACAATCAAGGAATCATCAATGTCATACACCTCAGGAAGCTTAATCGTTGGTACTTCTAAGCCTATTTCACGAGGATCCGTAATCGTCCCTGTCAAAGCAGAAGCTACTGCCGTTTCAGCAGATACCAAATGTACTAAGGCATCTTTAGTACCACTACGGCCTTCGTAGTTACGATTATTCGTACGCAAAGAAATAGATTTTGTTCGTGGTGCTTGTCCGCAACCTACACAGAATCCACAAGTACTTTCAAGGATACGCGCTCCGGAAGCAATGATATCTGCTAATGCTCCATTTTTTGCAATCATAGCTAATACTTGCTTAGATCCAGGAGCTACGCCAAAACTCACATCTGGATGAATCTTACGTCCTTTCAACATTGCTGCCACCATCATTAAATCTCGGTAACTGGAATTGGTACAGCTTCCTACTAGTACTTGGTCCACTGCAACATCTTTTAATTCTGCTACTGTTTTTACATTATCTGGAGAATGTGGACATGCAATCATAGGCACTAATGTGTTTAGATCAATTTCGATAATTTCATCATACTGCGCATCTTCATCTGCTTGTAATTCTACCCATACATCTTCACGACCTTGAGCTCGTAAAAACTCTTTTGTTTTTGCATCACTTGGGAAAATGGATGTAGTGATTCCCATTTCTGCACCCATATTTGTGATTGTTGCTCTCTCCGGTACTGTTAAAGATACCACACCTTCACCTGTATACTCGATGGCTGTTCCTACATTTCCTTTAGTGGTTAAAATACTTAATACCTTTAACACGATATCTTTTGCTGCACACCAAGGTTGTAACTGTCCATTTAGCTTAATATTTGTGACTTTTGGACAAATTAAATGAAATGGCTTTCCTGCCATAGAGGCAGCTACATCCATACCACCAACACCTACAGCAAACATTCCTAAACCTCCAGAGGTCGGAGTATGACTATCCGCTCCTACTAATGTTTGTCCTGGTCTAGCAAATCGTTCCACATGAACTTGGTGGCAGATACCATTACCCGCTTTTGAGTAATAAATACCATATTTACTTGCTACATCTTGTAAATATTTATGATCATCTGCATTTTCAAATCCATCTTGTAATGTATTATGATCTATATACGATACGGATAGGGTTTTTACTGCATCCAAACCTAAGGATTCAAATTCTAAATATGCCATAGTCCCTGTAGCATCTTGTGTTAAGGTTTGGTCAATGGTAATAGCAATATCTTCACCTGCAACCAATTTTCCCTCTACTAAATGAGATTTCAATATTTTATAGATTAAACTTTTGCCTGCCATCTTAGTCCTCCTACTTATGACTAACTACGGTATTACCTTACCTAAAGGTCTTTATATTTTAATTATATATGGTA
>UQVF01000068.1 GCA_900544365.1 uncultured Veillonella sp.
TAGATTATAATAACAGATTCACAAGTTTGTGTCAACAGTTATTTTAATCTTTTTTAACTTTCTTATCCTCTAAGGATTAAGAAAAATTAAAAGTGCTTGTGTCTCAAGCACTGAATGTATTATATGATATTTCCAAACAATTTGCAACCCCTCTTTATAGGAAATTTTACATATACTTTCTATAGAATTTAACATAGACAACCTACCTGTTCTAAAGTCAATAAAGGTAATCTAACTAATCATCTCATATACACTAAGTAACATAGTCTGCCTTTTCCAAGAAGGTAGTCATACGTTGACTACCTTTTGTCGCATATCAATTGCAAAGCTATATAGATAGATTATATTCTTGCTTGTTAGCACCTTATATATTAGTTACATTAGTTACATTAGTTACATTAGGTTCATTTTATTCATATATGTATTTAAGAACAAAACTACATAAGCACCACATACGTATCCGTTTAATTAACAGCATTTCTTCCAAACAAGACGATCATACGTAGAACGCCTTGTACAGATGCTATTGACTAATTTATGTAATTGCAAGAAGATTACCTCTTCCTCTTATCTTACAACGCAGTCAAGCGTAGTAGCTTTGTGGTATTTCTTACTATCTAAATTACACATATACAAGAAGAGCATGGTATACCTCCGAACAAACACTCACAAACCTTCCCCTGATGAACGCAGTTATGCGTAGTAGCCTTGTGGCATTTTTACTACCTAAATTACACATATACAAGAAGAGCACGGCATGCCCTCGAACAAACATTATAAAATACCGTTTGAGAGGGGGTATGTCGTGCTCTTCCCTTCATCATATTCAGTTAATAACTGCCACAAGACAGAATAGCATCAAAAGTGAAACCCTTGTTTTTCCGCTATTCTAATCAATGCACTTCTCTTCTCATCCTTCAGTTTCAATCGTCCCACTACTTGGTCTGTAAATTTAGGCAATGGGTAATTCGGACTTCGAAGGTCGTAGTATTGGTTCATCTCTTCATCATAATCTTCCAACAATTCATGATAGTTATCAAATGTACTGTACACATCATCAAATACATTCGCGTCTCTTGGCATACGTGGTTTCAAGGCTGGTTTTTGATCGGCCATACCTAATCCAAGTCCTACCACTGGAAATGTTAATTCAGGTAATTTTAAAATTTCAATGATCTTTTCTGCATCATTTAATACACTACCTAAATATACTGTACCATATCCTGCCAGTTCTGCTGCGGTCACCATATTTTGTGCCGCTAGGCAAGCATCAGTCCACCCTTGAAAGAATCTATCTGCATCACTTGCCGTATCAAGGTCCAATCCCTTTTCTTTTATAATTTTTGCATTGCGGTAAGCATCTACTACAAAGACAAATAGTTCAGGCATGTCTTTCACATAATCTTGTTTACATACCGCAGCAATCGCCTCTTTAATTTCCGGTTTCACTATACGAATAATACTAAATGTTTGCATCCCCATACTTGTAGCAGTTCGCTTAGCAACATCCAATAAAATACTTAAATGTTGAGGGGACACTCGTGTAGGTTTGTATTTTCGAATACTTTTATGATCTAACATAATATCAACAGGGTTCATCATTTTTACTCCTAACTTTCATCAAATATTCATATTAATTACATATTATAAGTATAAAACTTTCATTTATACCTATCATTGTAGGTCACTTATTTTTTATTTGTCAATATGTACACCACTTAGAAAGGTCAATTATATGAAACACTCTTTACTTTTGAAAGCGTTTACTATCAGCGCATTTATGGCATCTACTACATTACTAACTATGGCCTCAGAAATTGCACCTGGTGAAATTTCTGTAACAGGACAAGCTGTTCGTCAAATAGCACCCTCCTTTGCATTGCTCAATGTGGGCATCTCAAATAAAAACATCTCAGTACAAACTGCTAAATTACAAAATGATGCCATCATGTCTAAATTAGTATCATCCCTACAACATATTGGGATTACTAAACATAATATACAAACCTCTAACATCGCCATTAATCCTAATTATGACTATATCGACGGCAATTCAAAACTAAACGGATATAATGTTACAAATTCAGTTGTTGTTAGAGTATATGATACAGCTTCTATTGGTAAAGCTATTGACGTTGCTATTGCCAGTGGGGCTTCTGACATCAATTCCCTTACATTCCAAACAGATCTATCTCAAGAACTAGAGGATCAACTATCTACCTCTGCTATTAGTGATGCTCGCCACCAAGCAGAAATTATTGCTAGTGCATTAGGTCGTACCGTGGGACCTGTAAAGTCAGTCAGTTTAGGTACAACACATACTCAGACTATGGAAGCAAACCCTAAATACGCAATGTTAGCTGTACGAGCTATGGATCTTTCTACATCTACACCGGTAGAGAAAGGTGATATGTCTGCCAACAAAACTGCTAATGTAGTCTTCTATTTACAATAAAACTATCACACTACAGATCAAAATAAGTAATATCTCCTCAATTTACTTCCTTAAAAAAATAAAAGACCCCTCACTCTTATATCGATTCTTTTTCTAGATACGTATAAAAGCCGTAACGATGCCCATAAATGCTCGCTACGGCTTTTTCTTATTCCCTCTTATTTTTCCTATTTTTTCTTAGGAACAATTTTAAAACTATCATGCATTTGTTTTTTCATATCCTCTGTTAATGGACAAGGCCATTCATTGATATCATTATGCTGTTTTAGTTTGTTTAAATCTTCTGAACTCAATTTTTGTTTTTCCGCATCATCGAATGTAATCATGATTCCATCACCTCTACTCGTAATACTAGAAAAGGAAAGATCAACTTCTTTATGTTATTATTATATGATGAAAAGCATCTTCTTGTGAAGATGCTTTTCTAAATTATGCACGTTCTTTAATTTCTTGTTGGATGTTTGCCAAGAATTCTTCCCACGGAATCGCACCTTGTTCGCCTACGCCACGTTTACGAACTGCCACTTTTCCTTCTTCCACTTCCTTATCACCCACCACAAGCATATAGGATACTTTTTCCATTTGCGCTTGACGAATTTTGTAACCAATTTTTTCGCTACGATCATCTAGTTCCACACGTACATAAGCATCTTTAAATGCTTTACGCAACTTTTCAGCATATTCTACATGTTTTTCACTGATTGGAAGGATTTTCACTTGTACTGGTGCCATCCAAGTCGGGAATGCTCCTGCAAAGTGTTCAATTAAGATACCGATGAAACGTTCCATGGAGCCAAAGCACGCACGGTGAATCATGATTGGACGATGTTTTTGTCCATCTTCTGCGATGTATTCCAAGTTAAAGCGTTCTGGCAAATTCATATCCAATTGGATAGTACCACATTGCCATGTACGGCCGATGGAATCACGAATATGGAAGTCTAGTTTTGGACCATAGAATGCACCATCACCTTCGTTGATACGATAAGGGATACCTTTTGCCTCGATAGCTTCACGCAACGCTTCAGTTGCCAATTCCCAGATGGCATCGTCGCCGATAGCGCCTTCAGGTTTTGTACTCAACTCTACATGATAGGACAAGCCAAATTGAGAGTAGATACGGCCGAATAGATCGATAACGCTCATTAACTCTTCTTTAATTTGAGATGGTGTCATGAATACATGCGCATCATCTTGTGTAAAGCTACGCACACGGAATAAACCATGTAAGGCACCGCTCAATTCATGACGATGTACTAATCCAAGTTCTGCCATACGAATTGGCAAATCACGGTAAGAATGCATTTCGTTTGCATATACCAAGATACCTCCTGGACAGTTCATTGGTTTGATTGCATATTCTGCCTCATCAATTTGTGTAGTGTACATGTTTTCACGGTAATGGAACCAGTGACCAGATGTTTCCCACAAATGTTGGCTCAAGATGATTGGAGTACGAACTTCTTCGTAATCATAATCGTGATGTACTTCACGCCAGAAATCTTCCAAAGCATTGCGCACTGCCATACCTTTTGGTAAGAAGAATGGGAATCCTGGCCCTTCTTCCTTAATGACGAATAAGCCTAGCTCTTTGCCCAATTTACGATGATCACGACGAGCCGCTTCTTCTAATAAGTGTAAGTATTCTTCTAGTTCTTCTTTCTTTTCAAAAGCAGTACCGTAAATACGTTGCAACATTTTATTTTTTTCGTCGCCACGCCAGTATGCCCCTGCAATACTTTGTAATTTGAAAGCTTTTACTTTACCAGTGCTTACCAAGTGTGGACCTGCACAAAGGTCTGTAAATTCACCTTGTTTATACGCAGAAATCACTGCATCTGCTGGCAAATCATTGATCAACTCTACTTTATAATTTTCATGTTTAGCTGCGAAGAAATCTAGTGCTTCTTGACGTTCCATCAATACTTTTTCGATAGGCAAGTTTTCTTTTACAATACGGCTCATTTCTGCTTCGATTTTTGGCAAATCTTCTGGCACTAATTTATGTTCCATATCGATGTCATAGTAGAAACCATTTTCGATAGCTGGTCCAATTGCCAATTGCGCATCAGGCCATAAGCGTTTCACCGCTTGCGCCATCACATGAGATGCAGTATGACGGAATGCATGTTTGCCACCGTCTTCTGCAAACGTTAAAAAGCTTACTTTAGAGCCTTCCACCAATACTTCACGTAAATCTGTTAATTCACCGTTCACATCAGCGGCTAATACCTTTTTCGCTAAACTGTTTGATAATTGTTTTACTGCTTCACCTAATGTAGTTCCAGCTGCAAAAGCTTTAGAACTTCCATCAGGTAAAATGATATTTACTTCACTCATAGGTTACCTCCCTAGGTCTAATACTACTATGCCATTGGGGATGGCAATACTTTTTACCAACAAAAAAAGACCCTCTCCCATACAAGGGACGAAGATCTTCGCGGTTCCACCCTAGTTAGTCCCTATTCATGGGACTCACTCTTACGGACGATAACGGGTCCATACGGATTCAATTACAAGCCTA
>UQVF01000069.1 GCA_900544365.1 uncultured Veillonella sp.
TATATGTCTATTTTATTGCAAAAAAAGAATGTTGGCGACTACTCTTATATGAGTAGCCCCAACATTTATTATAGAGCCTACAAATAGGCTGTAGCCCCTGCAAATCAGTAGGCTACAGCCTTTTATTTGTTTCTCAGTACTTTCATCATAGATACATCCCGTATCTATGGCATTACTTATACCTTATCGAATTGTTTTTGTATCATTAAATGCTTCTTGGTCGAACGTTCCTTGTAATCTATCTACCACGATAGCATTTGTCATAGAACCACTTACATTTAGCATTGTACGTCCCATATCAATGATAGGGTCTACTGCTAAGATTGGGGAAATGGCTCCGAAGAATGCACCCATGCCTGTACCAGACAAGGAAACAGATGCTGCCATAGTCGCAGTACCAGGTACGCCAGCAATCCCTAAGGAGCCCAATGCAATAACGATTACACTCATTACATACATGGTGAAATCTAATGGCACACCAGATACACGAGCAATATAGATGATGCACAATGCTGGGAAAATACCTGCACATCCTTGCATCCCCGCAGTTGTACAGAAGCTTGCTACTGTGTTAGCAGTGGCAGGATTTACACCTAGCTTTTTAGTCAATGTTTCTACAGTCAATGGCAATACACCCATACTAGAACGAGATGTAAAAGCCAAGATTAAGGCTTCTTTTGCTTTACGGAAGTACATAACAGGGCTGACACCGAATAGTGTTAACAGAATAGCTTGTACTACCAACATAACTGCTACGCCTACATAGATTAATACAATAAATAAAGCCATATCAGCAATAGCACCAAAACCTTTTTGTGCCAATGTTGTAGCTAATAAAGCAACAACACCATATGGCATTAAACCGATGATAAAGTCAGCTACCCAGAAAATCACTGTGTACGCTTCATCAAATAGTTTTGTAATCACTTGTAAATCGGTAGCTCCATGTTGTTTAGCTAGTCGAGCAATACCACCAATAATAACCCCAAATACAACGATAGCGATGACATTTGTTTCTGCCATAGCATGTACTGGATTTGATGGAATCAGTGCACGTAATGTATCAACCACTGGCTTGACTTCGCGCATCTTGGAATCCCCGACTACTGCTAAGGTACCTTCTCCTAATCCAGTCACTGTACCTAGTACTAAGCCCACGATAGCCGCAATACCTACCATGACTAAAGCAACAACTCCTGTAGAAGATACAAGACGCTTTAAATTTGCATTCGTATCCATGTGTAAAATAACGTGAACAATGGAGATAAATACCACTGGAATAACGAGCATACGGATTAAATCAATAAATCCTCCGCCGATAAGAGAGAACCACTTCGTACTTTCTTTAATGAACACGACATCCATTGGGTTTTTAGGAAATCCTGCAATCAATTGTACTGCAACCCCTAGCACGGCCCCTACTACAGTGGCAATCATTACTAATGTACCAAAGTGAATATTTCTTTTTTGAAGAAAATATACATATCCTAAAGCGATGACAAATAGCACTAATATTGCAATCGTCATAGGATCGCTAATCATGAGAAATTGTTTAAAAAATGGCATATCCATACAAATTCTCCTTCCTTTCCAGACCAAACTATAGTCCAACTTACTTCTTTATTCCCTGTACTGTACAGGCAACAACATTGCTTATTATATCATTCTCATTACACTTTGGTCAATATCCTACTTTTTATATAGGCTTATATCTTTCCATTATTAAGAATAAAATACACAGGGACTTACTATTATTATTTATAAATATAGGAGACGAATCATAAAATTTATAGTACAATAGTATGGTAAAGGTTAACAATAAGAGTTCTATTGTACGATGATGTGCGCCCATGAATAGCAATGAACTAACATGACATCTGACTACTTTTATTTAGGAGGATACCATGGATACATCTTACTATTATAATTTTATCATCTTAGTACAAACGGGGAATATGACACAAGCAGCAGAGATACTGCACATTACACAACCAGCTTTAAGTAAGCAACTCAAGTACTTAGAAGCCGAATTTGGTACCCCCCTATTAGTGATTAAACGCGGTCAACGCGGATCAAGCTTTCACCTGACTGAAGCAGGTCGTATTTTTTATGAAAAAGCACAACAATTGTGCTCCATCGAAGAATCTACCTATGCCGATGTAAAAAGACTTAGTTCGGAAGTAGAAGGTACCTTACGCATTGCCTCCTCTGCTTCAAGGTCTACCTCTTTGATTCAACAATATTTGCATTTCTTTTCACGCCAATATCCTGTCGTTCGTTATGAAATTTATGAAGGACTAATGACGGATGTAACCGAATCTTTATTGAATGGCAGCGCTGAAATTGGATTATGCAATGAACAAATGGTAGATTCTAACAAATTTGATGTCCTCTATACACAAGCAGAGGATCTATATGCGCTCTTTAGAAAAGATTTATTTTGGACAGACCGTGACTTAGAAAGTATTTCTTGGAAAGATATTTCCAAGTGTCCTCTTAGTCTATCTGGTGGTTCCGTACGAATGCTCATGCAAGCTCATCATAATGATTTCTCTTCTCTTAATGTCATTTCTGTGACCACAACAAAGAGTTCTGCAATCGAGTGGGCCCAATCAGGACGTACTATAGCCATCATTCCTATGGATGCACAGGAAACAGTATCTCATCCAGATATGACACGTATTAAGTTAACAGAACTGACAAACACGTTCTATAAAGCATTTATCACCATTAAAGGGCAACCTTTATCCATGGTGGCACAACAATTCTTAGAATTCTACAAAGCTCATTCTGGAGAATAATTATAGTAATACAAAAGGGTCCCGAAGGACCCTTTTTTTCGGCTCTATAATAAATGTTGGGGCTACTCATATAAGAGTAGTCGCCAACATTCTTTTTTTGCAATAAAATAGACATATA